>WJIX01000187.1 GCA_014730075.1 bacterium
ATTATGGAGACTGGAGGGGAGCTACGGCATGCTGAACAGATCCGGGGGTGTTTCAGCCGATCGGGGAGAGGCGGAGGGGGAGCTGGGGAATATGGACAACAGGGGGGTCAGATTCCAGTGGCTCCGGACCGAGAACTCCGACCGCAGAAAGCGAAGGTTCGCCATGGCCGAAGGTGTTTTCGCCCTCTGGAGGCTGGTCCCCAGGATGACACTGGACAGGGAAAGGTACCGGAGCTTCAGCCCGGCGGGAGCCGATACCGGAAGGTTCTACCGGAGGGGTGTAATATCACTGGGGACCAGGGAGCTGGGAGGGTTCAGCGCGGAGGCATCCTTCAGCCGCCGGCTTACCGACAACCTCAGAGAGAACGGCAGCAGCTGGTTCAGGGCCAGGGAGAATGACGAGATCACCATCAGCGGATCGTACGCCGGCCCCAGCAGGTCACTTGACCTGTTCATAAGCCACCGGGAGCGAGACGAGATTGAACTGGGAAGCTCCAGCACATATGACCTTGCCCGGATCAAATACCGCGAGACATTCCGACCCCTCGGCCTCAGCTCCGATATTGGTTACCGGATAACATCCGGTGAGGAGAGAAGGCGCGAGAGAGCGGTAGTTTTTGTGGGGGAGAACCAGGGAGACTATGATGAGGAGGGTAACGAGGTGGGACAGAAGCGGGGTGACTACATGGTGGTTTATATCCCCGGTTCGAAAACCGAAGGGGTAAGGTCGGTAGAGCTGAACTGGAAGCTGAGTTTCGGTAGAGGGGTGAGGGGTTTTGGGACGCCCTCCGGGAGTGAAGGGGGATTATTGGGGCTGATTAAAAGGAATGTATCCCTGGACCAGATATTCTCTCTCTCTGAGAAATCTACCACCGATGAGCTCTTCCGGCTGTATACCATGGACCCGGCACTTCTCCAGAGGGATGATGTTACCGTCGACGGATACAACCGTCTGAGACAGGAGTGGAACTTTCTGAAGGATGTCAAGAGGTATAACCTGGGATTCGTCTTCTCCAGGGAGGACCGTGAAGATAACAGGACAGAGGGGGCCTCTTCCTCAGGATACCTGAGGGAGATGAGGATCAGGTCGGAATACCTCCCCGGTTCCTCCTTGAGCATATCGATGGAAGGAACCAGGACGGACAGGAGCAGCATTTCTGACAACCGGGCGGTTCAGAGCTACGATATACTTTCCTATACACTATCCAGCTCGCTCGGTTACCGGCGGGGTCCGAACACCCGGTTCTCCTTTGAGCTGGCCGGCCAGAAACGGGAGGATGATTTGTCTGAATCAAGGCAGAATTCGTACTCCTTCAAACCCTCCGCCAGCCTTTCACCCACCGGTGATATAAATATCAGGACTTTTTACAAATTGACCTATACCGAGGTGGAGAATGACGGAGGGCAGCCCCTGTTCTTCCTGGAGGAGGGGATCAGGCAGGACTGGAATATCTTCGGGCGCTACCAGGTGGGAAAACATATCAGTATCGGGTTGAATTACACCGGAAGAAGAGAGAAGGATTTCAGGGAGGAGGTGAAGACCGTACATGCTCTCAAGGTGGAAAGCAGGGCTTATTTCTAGCCTGATCCTTCTTCTGCCGGCGATCTCAAATGCCGTGGAAATGGAAAGGGTGGAATACTCGGGAATAGAACTTCTGGATACCGGAAGGCTGGCTGCCGGGGCATATCTGCGGGCCGGAGAGGTCTACTCCGACTCTCTCCTGGAGATGGAGCTTCAGCGGCTGGATTCTCTCTATTTTCATATAGGGTATCCCGGGGCGGTCATCCGGGCCGGAAAGAAAAGGGCAGAGGAGGGCTATCTTATCGATATTTCAGTCATTGAGGGCGAGCAGGCCCGCCTGGGAGAGATAAAGATCTCCGGGGAATTCCCGGCAGATAGAGGGAATGGTATCCATGACCTCAAGGAGGGTGACCGGTTCAACCCCCTTGTTATCGGTGAGGCAATGAATACTACTCTCACTACCATGACCCGTTCCGGGTATCCTTACGCGCAGGTCTGGGTAACAGGTTTCAGATACGGGTATGACTCTAATCTTGTCGAGGTCTCCTTTTCGGTTGTAACTGGCGAGGAGATGGTGGCATCGGATATAGTTTTCGAGGGGATATCCCACACTGACAGTTCAACAGCTCTGCTGGCCTCCGGGTTCCGGAAGGGGAGCAGATATGACGAGAGGATGCTGGAGAGGATTCACAGGCACCTGGAAGCGAGCTCTCTCTTCGAAGAGGTCAAGCCGGGAAAGGTGGTCCGCCGCAGCAGGGAAAGAGTCGGCCTGGTCTTTCCGGTGGAGGAACTCCGGAACAGGAACCTCTTCAGGGGCGCCTTCGGGTTTTCCAGGAAGGAGAACGACGAATACGAGGTCAACGGCAATATAGAACTGCAGCTGAATAATATAGCTGGCAGCGGCAGGAGGGCTGAGTTTACCTGGATCGATGACGGAAGGGCCTACTCCAGGACTGAAATAGGCTACCTGGAACCTTTTCTCTTTTCCCGTAACCTGTCATTGGAGACTGCCCTGAGGCAGGTGGTCCAGGATTCTCTGTATAACATGAGCAGTGGATCCCTCAGGTTTGCTGTGCCATTCGGCCCGGCCGGATTCAGGGCAGGGGTATCCGCCTCGGCCGACCGGATTATCATCCGGAACGAAGTGGACCTTCAGCGGAGCTTCAGGCAGAGGTACGGTATCAGCCTGGATAAAAAGAGTGGACGCTACATGCGCTTCGAGACCACCCTGGAAGCGGGACTGAAGAAGAGTTACTACAGATCCCGGGATGATGAATCTCTCTGGCAGATGCTCTACGGCATCCGGGCCAGCTCGGAGATAGAGACCTTCCGCCACCAGAGCGTTTACCTCAGACTGGTCTCAGAGGGCATATTCAGCGGGGGGGAGATACACCCAGCGGAGCTGTACCCGGTAGGAGGGGCCCGCTCAATCCGGGGTTACCGGGAGAACCAGTTCAGGACCGAGAGGGTATCGTACTTCAATCTGGAATACCGGCTGGGGAAGGTCAGCAGGGTCTTTCTTTTCAGTGATACCGGAGTTCTGTACAGGGAGGATACCGGCTGGAAGCTGAGAAGCGGTGCCGGCTTCGGCCTCAGGTCGGTTTCGGCGGTGGGTATCATTGAGCTGAGCTTCGGCGTGGCCGAGCGGTTCTCCCTGGATGCTGCCAGGATACATGTATCCCTGGTGGAGAGTTTCTAGAGGGAACACTTTCAGATTATTCCATTATTCCCTTGACACCCCTGAACCCTGCAGGTCGATTAGCATCACTATATCCCCATTACAATTAACCGCTTGCCCCGTTATCACCCCTCTGGCAGTCTATCTCCCCCGCTCCCGGCTGTTTCCTCATCCTGGCTCCTTCTGAGCTCCCCTGGCACCCTTACAGGCCGCTCCGAAAGCTGTGGTATAATCAGGTATGCTGATTGGAGCGGACGAATTATTCGCAGCTCAATCAGCGGGATTCACAGGGGGGACGCTATTGGTTCAAAGTGATGAGGAGGTGCGCTGTGAGCGTCCAGGTTTCAGAAGAGATTTCAGGGAAAATAGAGAGAATATCCATGCTCCGGGCCGAGCTTCAGAATTATGACAACAGGAAGCTGCTGGAGAATCTTGCCTCTTACAACGGCAGGGAGAGGAAGCTGAAGGCCAGGGTATTATTA
>WJIX01000188.1 GCA_014730075.1 bacterium
AAGGCGAATGAGATCGCCCCCGGAAAGAGAATGCTCAGCTCAATGGCTCCCACCATGGTATTCAGGGGGAAAGAGCTGTATCTTATCCTGGGCACTCCGGGAGGGTCCACCATAATAACCTCTGTGGCACAAGTGCTCATAAATATACTCGATTTCTGTATGAGCCCCGAGGAGGCCCTGGTACTTCCAAGGTACCACCACCAGTACCTTCCCGATATTATCTATCATGAGGAAGGGGCCTTTTCCGATGAACTGAAGTTGAAACTGGAGAATAGAGGCCATAAACTGAAGAAGCGATCGCCGATAGGTGACGTTCAGCTGATCATGAAGAAGAATGATACCGCCTGCGGGTATTCCGATCACAGGCTGCCGGGAAGCGCCGGAAGCGTCGGCAACTGAAAGCAAAGAAGGAGAAAGCCATGAATAAATGGAAAGTTATTATCGCAGTCTTTTCTGTCTGCCTGTTTGCTGCAACTGCCGCGGAATCCCAGAAGCTTGATCCTTTCTCGATCAAGCAGTTATTCGAGCCATTCCCCAATGTTCAGGTGGTCCCTCTTGATAATGGTGACGCCTGGGGCCTGATGTACGCAGATGTTTACGGTAAGATCTATCTGAAGAGAGCTACAGATAAAGGCTGGAAGAGGGAATGGGAGCTTACCAGCCTGGGCGCTAAGATCAGGCGGTTCTTCGTTCTGGACCTTGACGGAAATGGTGTGGTTGAGATAATAGTTGCCACCGCCGGAGGGAAAATCCTGATCTATGATATGCAGAACTACAGTAATGTCTGGGAAAATGTTGAGATGGATTTCAAGGAAATAGCCGCAATGGAGATAGCAAACGTGGATGACGATCCCCAGTATGAATTCATAGTGCTGGCGGAGAATACCATAACTATTATCGATGGGATAAATAAGAACCAGCAGTGGACCAGCAGCAGGGAGTTCAAGGCGGATGAGATGCTGGTTGACAATGTGGATGACGATGAGCAGAAAGAGATTGTCCTGAACACCGGGATAGTAATTGATTCCAAGTTCTATAATGTGGAATTGGAATGGCAGAAGGCCTTTGGTGAGAGGATCATTGCCTACGATATAAACAATGACGGAATCAAGGATATAATAGGAGAGTTTTCGGACTATTCGATAAGGGTATTCGATGTCAAAGCCAGAAGAGAGGTCTGGTAGGTGCCCTGTTGTTAGAAATAGATAAATTATCCAAGATAATGCTTTAAAATAAATTGGATTCGTGGTATAATATCGGCATCGAGGAAACGTTTAAGTGAAATTGTATCCTTAGAAGGGGGCGATCGAATTGAAAAAGCTGTTAATGGGGGCATTTTTTCTTATTATAGCCATTTCCTTATTTTCCGCGGTAGAATCCGCCAATGCCGAGAAGATACATTTCTCGCTGCAGGGTAATGGTTCGTTCATGGATTCACCTCCCAGGTGGAGCGGAGATATCATAGGCGGAGAATTCAACGGAGGGACCTTCTGGGTCGAATTCGATGATTCGAACTGGCCCGATGATGATCCAGGTACTCCGGAGAATGAAAGATGGGACTATATATTCAGCACCTATTTCACATATGACAATACCGCTGGAGCGGAGTGCTGGGATGGAACCCTGCCCGATAAGTCTCTCGGCGATATGGACGCCTACTGGAGATTCTATACCGCAGCGAACGATACCATAGGCGGGACAGTGGCAAGTTTCCGGATAATAATAGGAGATACAAATGCCGACGGTATTCTTCAGGACAGTGAATATGAATTGAAATCAATTTCCGGGATACTTGTATCCTGGATTAATTTCAGCGGGGGATGTTATGAAAGCCTCTGCGGCTGGGGCAGTTTCTCAGGAGAGCTGAACATGGTTGATGAGCTGACCTGGGAAGAGATGCTCTACGTTCCTTCTGCCACGGATCCTACCGGGCACCTGACACTGAGCGACAGCGGGTGTAACACTGACGCCGAGGAATCATCCTGGGGCGCGGTTAAATCTATTTACAGAGATTAATAATTATCAATTCAAGAAGGGGAGTGATTTAATATGAAAGAGCGGTTAACTGTTTTGGGATTATCAATTATACTGATGCTGGCGGTTCTGCCCGCGTCCTCCTCGGGGCAGGCATGGCCTGATACCCTGGACCTTCAGTTTGATTTTGAAGGATTCGGCAATATGATTACCGACTCGCCACCGGTCTATTCCGGAGATATTACTGACGGCGCCCCCGAGGTTACCGGCGGGACCTGGCAGGTAAGCATTGATGACAGCGGGTGGCCCCTCACCAGTGATCCGGAAACCAGGTGGAATTATATTTTCGACAATTATTTCACCTACATAGGTTACGGATGGCTTGGTGAGTTTGATAATACAAACCTGCCGGAGAAGCCCCACTGGAATATAGATCACCCAACCAATGGCACCATGGAAGGGACGCTGGTAGTGTCCATGATATATCCGGATGGTAATATGAACGGTGTTCTCGACATTGAAGAGAGAACATGCGGTGAGTTTTCCGGAACCATGATGGTGATGAAAGAGGGTACAGGCAATTTCTCAAAGTACTGTGGAGACGGATCGTACAACGGCACGCTGGAGAATTCCGATCCGGCGAACTTCGCGGATGATTTTGTTTACGGGCACTGTAATATGAACCTGATTAACTGTATGATTGACACCGAGACCAGAAGCTGGAGCGCTATAAAGAGCTATTACAGGTAAAAAGCTATTTCTGTTTGAATCCGATTGATATCTGTACCCACATCGGAGAGTTTCGGCCGTTCTTCTTTCCGGGGACGAATCGGATTTCTCTCGCCGAAGCGATAGCTTTTCTGTTAAGGAGATTAGAGGGAAGGCCTTTCAGCAGCCTGACTTCATCCACTCCACCTTTCTCATTTACCAGGAGTTCAAGTTTGACCTGCCCCTGGTATTTCCTGTCCAGCTCCTCGGGGTATGAGGGCCATGAAATAAACAGGGGTTTGGGCCTGATTACTGCCCCCTCCCCGGAACTGCCATTACTGGAACTGCTCGGGTTGTCCAGAAGGCTCTCCAGCGAGGGAAGCCCGGTCGGCGGTTCCCCATATTCAAGAGAGATCGGATCGCCAGATTGATCCGCCAGTTCCGGTTCCTCCCTTTCTTCCGCTTTATCCGCCCGCTCACCCTCTCCGGTATCGACCAGTTCGAATCGATCGCCGGTTTCTATAAATGATGTGGAGGGATAGGAGCCGCTGCCGGTTAACTTTCTTTCGAATACCCGCAGATATTCGGTCTTGAACATCAGGAAGAATATCAGATGTGCAAGCAGAACGACGCTTATAATAATAATCCAGCTACGGGTGGGGCGCCGGTGAGGAGAAATTTTATGTTGATTGAATTCATCCATCAGGTGTATCTTCTTTACGGATAAGAAATCTAATTCTGTGTTGAAATATACATCAATTAGAAGTATAAATGTTTAAACAGGTATACGCAATGCGAATAAGCAGGGAGAGATTTTGGTCTCCAGAGCAGATATAACGGTCCCCAACTTCATTACCATTATGAGGATAGTCGGCGCAGTGGCAGCTGCCTTCATGTTCATGAACGAAATAAGGGAGGACCTTGCAGCTTTCCTCTGCATAGGTGCAAGTATACTGGATTACTTTGATGGGTGGTACGCCAGGAAATTCAATCAGAAGACCCGGCTGGGCGCTCATCTGGACCCATTCGCCGATAAGGTGCTTATTTCCATAGTTTTCATAGTCCTTGCGTTTGAACTGAAAAGCGGCTGGTTCACACTGTGCGTGTCTGTTATACTGGCCAGGGAGCTGACCATAACAATCTACAGGATGTTTATAAGGAAGAGGTACCGGCGTTATATACATGCAAGTCTACTTGGAAAGGTAAAAACAGCAGCCCAGTGCGTGGTGGGAGATATTCTCCTCTTCTACATATTCGTAAGGTCGGGAGACCCGGCCAGTCATTCCACCATAATCTTCATCGCAATGGTGCTGACACTCTTTATTACCGTGGATTCGGGGCTTCGTTATCTGCTGCCAAGCTGTTCGGATGGGAAGAAGAGATCTGTTATAGAGAGAGTGTATCAGTGGATTCACGGTGTATGTACCAGTAAGGTATAGTATATCAGCATAATCGGGAAAGGGTGATAAAATGGATTTATATAAGGCGATAGAGGGAAGGGTAAGTACCAGAAAATACCGGCCTGATCAGGTCCCGGAAGAACTGCTTGAGAAATTACTGGAAGCGGCCAGGCTTGCCCCCTCTGGAAAGAACGGCCAGCCGTGGAGATTCATAGTGGTCACGGAGAACGAGACCAGGAAGAAATTGATGGCCGCGTGCAAGGGGCAGAAGTTCATTTACGAAGCTCCGGTTGTAATAGTGGCCTGTGGTTATGAAGAATATGCGTACAAGAAGATGGGTGGTTACTGGAACAGCCTTCCGGTTGATATAGGAATCTCTCTGGAGCACCTTATCCTGGCTGCCGAGGCGGAAGGATTGGGAACCTGCTGGATAGGGGCATTCCTCGAAGAAGAGGTCAGGGAGATCCTTTCCGTACCGGACGAGGTGAAGATAGTAGCGATCACGCCACTGGGATATCCGGAGGGGAAAAAGGTGCATACCAGCCGAAAGAAGCTGGAAGAGATCGTTATGCACGAGAAGTGGCAGAAACGTTAGGGGACTGTGAGGTCGCCCAGAACAAAATAGCTGTTCCTGTCCGCTGTTTTCTTTTCTAACAGGTCTGTAACCTCAAGCCTCAGAATATATTCTCCTTCTTCAAGATCCCCGGTGTCTATGGTAAGTCTGTCACTGACTGAGGAGCCGTATGCATTAAGGGTCAGCGAGTTTGAGGTATAGGCTAAACGGTCCGAACCGGTTATTTTCCCGAGATGATCGAGTAGGGATGGGATGACACCTTCCTTTTTCTCTTTGTAAGGTATGATCGTATATGTTAGCCGGTAGTTTGATTCCCCCATGCTGTTCCTCTGAAGGTTATAAATATCGTAGGAGAGGCAGAGGTGCCCCCCGGTGGGGTAGATAGCCCTTCCGTCCGCCCAGATGCCGCACCCGGTGCCACTGCCCGAAATCGAAAGAGCAACATCGCTCAGTATCAGCCGGGGTGTGGAGAAGTCGATGAAACGGAAGGAAAACCCGTAATTGCCCCTGGCCATCGCGGAGGAATCTATACATGCCACATGGTAGGTGCACTCTCCAATTCTGGGGGCCAGGCCGACCCTGTGCCGGAGCAGCAGGTGGTGCATATTCCCCTTACGTATCGACTTCAGAGTATCGGGCGAGAAAGCGATGTTCCTGTTGTATATCCTGTTCCGGTTGCCGTCCATGATGGAGAAGAGGATTCGCAGAGGGTAGTCCTTTCCACTGATTCTGCCGGCCGGTATGGAAGTTGAAATGTATAGATCGGTTTTCCCCTCTCTGCCCCTTCTCTGAATAATCCGGGTATGGATACTGTACCACTGGTAATCCACCGGGTACCGGTATCTCTCCGGAAGAGCAAGTTCGATATTAAGGTTTGACCTGGAAACCCTCTTGAACCTTCTGTCTATAGGTATATGGTAATCCCCGTTGAGAAATTCATCCATGAAGTAGAGCCTGAATCCGCCTGCCCCGGAGCCGTAATCCCATGCTATTAAAGAGGCATCGGTCGCTCTTATGGCCCCCTGGTCGAATGGAATGTGCACCCTGTCCGGCATTCCATACCTGATCAGCGACCTGCCCCTGTCTGTGTCCGGGCCGCTGAAGCCAAGGTGTTCATTGCGGAAGAGGTAACGGGCGAAATAGACTCTTCTGTAGTGCTCCAGGACTCTTTCATTAATAACGGTGGTGGGGGTAGGATCCCTGTCCAGCCAGAACTTCCTGATATAATCATCCCTGAATTCCGCAGGAAGGTTCATGAAACGGCGGTATTCATTTTCTTGAAGGAATGGAGAAATATCGATGTAGTGGCTTTTTTCCCGAAGGGGCATCATTTCGAGCGATATTGAAAACTCCTCTTCGGCTTCGGCAAACTCCTTCTTCTCCAGGTGAATAATCCCAAGCAGCAGATGAGTGAAAGGGGAGTCTTCGTGGTATCTTTTCAATAATCCCGCACAGCGAATAGCCTTTCCGGATTTTCCCAGCAGGAGATGGAGTGTAATAAGCTCCCGCAGCGCTTCAGACCGGGTTGAATCAATTTCTACCGCCCCGGCGTATAATTCTGCCGCTCTGGAACCGTATTCTGGAAAGCACATGCTCCTCGTGTAATCCCGTTTCTTCATAAGGCCCAGGTTGCACCAGGCGTCATAATTATCTGGATCGATCTCCGCAGCTTTCCTGAAGGCAGCTTCGGCATCCCCGTAAAAACGCCGGGCCATGTTTATCCTGCCCTTCTCCATGTATAGCTCGGGATCTCCGGGGTTCAGTTCTATGGCCCTGTCTATTTCCCGGTCAGCAAGAGAACGGGAGTAAGGGGTGCTGGCCAGTTTATAGTATATCGCCAGAAGGTGATGAAGGCGGCAGTTATCCCGATTGTCCGAGAGTTCCCGCTTCAGAATCTCTATACGGTCCCGAATCTGCTCTTCGCTCAGCCCCGGATCAGCTTCCAGGCACTCTCTATCCCTGGATGCCGGAGGGTTCACCGGACTGCATCCGGAAACGGCAATGATTACAGTAGATATAAATATATTTATCAGGCAGCGCAAAATCTCCTCCCCCGGTTCATACCTGAATTATATAAGAAGATAGCAGTCTAATAAAGGTAAATAATTACGCTCATCCCTCGAAGTGGCGGCGAGATGCCATTCTGGTATTAATATTGCAATGAACTTCCTGTACTCAGGAGGGGCCATTATGAAAGACAGGGATTTCAAATTGAAACCCGAGGGCCTGAATATCCTCGGTGAAATCATAAGGGTAATAAGCAGGCTGATCTACGATTCGAGAATCTACCCACCCGGGCATAATTACCTGAACGACCTCTATTCCGATGTATATATAAATCTCAAGAAGATGTTGCGGGAGAGGGGAGGGATCGTATTCCGCTACATCGAAGGCTCTGTCTATTACCATAATTTCAGGATGAAGATAGGGAAGGAGGCCGGAAGGGGAGGGAATCTTCTTATGAACGTAATTGGCAGGCTGAATATAAGGGAGATAGAGATAAAGGAGCACCTGAAGAAGGAAGAGCTGAAGCCGTTCATAAATATATGCCTTTCCGCGCTTCAGAAGGATGAATCGATTAACCTAACCGAGAACTGGAACAGGATCCATAATATAGTGATACGGACGGGGGAGGAGGAGAAGGCGGGGAGGATCGATTCCGGAAGAATAATCAGAAAGATTGATGGGAAAAACGGAAGGAGTGAGGTGGGAGGGGCTATCTCGGTTGTTCTGGAACGGTTGAAGAAAATCGAATCATCAGAGACCCAGAAGGCCGGGAAAATGATTATAGACCTGATACTGAACGGCGAGGAGTACTATTACGCCACCCTTCTTCTGAAATCACTCAAGTCATACGACCTCTATACATTCAACCACTCCATAAATGTGGCGGTTATAGCTTCCTCAATGGGAACCAGGCTTGGTTATTCCGAAGATGAAAACAACAGGCTTGGGATTGCCGC
>WJIX01000189.1 GCA_014730075.1 bacterium
CCCTTATATTGGCAATCGACACCGGCTGTCCTCCCCCGGTGTTGTTGGTAATGGTCAGATAAACCAGGGGAACTCTATCTCCTTCATTCTCAAGAAGATTCTCCAGCTCCACGATATCCATGTTCCCTCTGAACCCGCACCCCTCGTCGCCCTCTTTATGTTCCGGGCAGGGAAGGTTGAGCGGGATCATCTTCTTATCCAGTATATTACCCTCAGTAGTATCAAAATGCGAATTGCTCGGAATTATGCAGGCAGACTCTCTCTCCGATACATCCAGGGAGGTCATGGCGGACTCTATCCTCGCCCTGAGCCGCGGCTTCAGCCCTTCGGAGAGCCGGGTCCCGGGGTTTGCCGTCAGGACCCTTCTGAGAATCGAAAAAAGGGCGTTCTCAGCGGCCCTGCCCTGATGAAATATGAATATGTTTTCACCCTCGGTGGCGGGACTGCTGCTCCAGTCCCTGCCGAATGTATCCGCTATCTGATCCTTGAGCTCGAAATAACCTTCATTGGAACCGTAGGCTTCATCTCCCAGCATCATGGCAACCCACTGCCTTACCGTCATGGTGGTAGTGCCGGAATCGGAGAGCAGGTCGCAGCCCGGTATCAGGGCGGACCTGAACAAAAAGGGATTCAGCCCCGCCTCATTAATAAGCATATCTTTTCTTTCTTCGAAATCCTCTATGGAACAGTCCCGGAATCTTACCGAAGCGTTACGGTACGGCCTGGGCCTGAAGTACCTCCCTGTTTCAACTTCGGTATCCAGTCTTGAGCGAAATTGGTCTATGAAGAAATCTACAGCATCATCCATGGTTATTCCTTCTCTCGGGCAGATTCATTGTTTCCCGGACCTCCCTCAGAGTCCCGGAGGCTACCTTCCTTGCTCTGGCGGCTCCCTCCGCCAGGATATCCCACACCCGCTCAGGGTTTGACTCCAGCTCTTTCCTTTTTTGCCTGATCGGCCTGAGCGCCCTGTTCATACTTTCAGCCAGCTGACGCTTGCAGTCCACGCAGCCCCGCGCACCCTTTTCACACTCGGCGCGGATGGTTCCGGTTAAATCCTTATTGTAGATCTGGTGGAAGGCGTAGACTACGCAACCGTCAGGGTGACCGGGGTCGTCCTTCCTTATCTTAACCGGATCAGTAAACATACTCTTTATCTTATCAGCCGTTTGCTCCTCGCTCAGCGAGAGAGCTATATGGTTTCCCGCGCTCTTGCTCATCTTACGGTCAACACTGTCTAATCCGGGCACCTTGGCCACTTCGGTAAGCAGAGCCTCCGTAACCGGGAATAGATCCTTACCATAAAGATTATTGAAACGGAGTGCCAGGTCCCTGGTCATATTGACGTGAGCTTCCTGATCCTTACCCACCGGCACGTAATCTCCCCTGTATACCAGGATGTCAGCCGCCTGGAGAGTAGGATACCCGAGCAGTCCGTAGCTTGGCGATTCAATGGCGTAGCTGCTGACCATCTCCTTGTAGGTGGGATTTCTTTCCAGCCATCCCAGGGGAGTCACCATCGAGAATATCAGATGCAGCTCAGCCACCTCGGGTACGTGAGACTGTACGAATATCGAAGAACGCTCCGGGTCCAGCCCGGCAGCCATCCAGTCTATCGCCATACTGAGAACATTCGCCTTGAGGGATTCCACATTCTCGTACCCTACCGCTCCGTTTCCACCTGGTGTAGTAAGTGAATGCCAGTCCACAATGAAGAAATAGCAATCATATTCATCCTGCAGCGAAACCCAGTTATCCAGTGCTCCGAGCAGATTTCCCAGGTGAATGTCACCGGTAGGGCGCATCCCGCTCGTGACCTTCATCTTCGACATCTGATACCTTCCTCTTATTTATGTAGATTAACCCATGCCGATAAAAAATAGGGGTGGCAGGACTTGAACCCGCAACCCTCGGTTTTGGAGACCGATGCTCTAGCCAGTTGAGCTACACCCCTGATGGAAATAAAAATAACAATTACCCCGTTAAAGTCAAGTTCTTTGAACCCAGTGGGAATCCCGGCAGCACGGGCAGTTTTACTGCCCGGGCCACGCCGTGGACGAATTCTATTCAGGCAATTAAGCGGCCACCTCTTTGAGGACTGCCTTCAGCAGTTTCCAGAAGGTCTCCACGCTTGGAATGTTCACCCTCTCATCCGGAGAATGGGGATGTTCAATCCAGGGCCCGAACGATACCATATCCATACCTGAGAATTTCTCTCCGATAATTCCGCATTCCAGACCGGCATGGATGGCTTTCATCTCCGGTTCCTCTCCGAATTCACGCTTATGCACCTTCTTGACCAGAGCCAGAATCTTGGACTGAAGATTCGGCTTCCAACCCGGATAGGGGGCTTCTTCCTCAACCTCCGCTCCAGCAAGCTTCGCTACGGCGGTGATCCTGTCACTGAGGGCATGCAGGGCCGAAGCGATAGAGCTCCTGGTAGAGGTCCCTATCACTGCTTTCCCTTCTTCCACCTTTATGGTGGCGAGGTTGTTGGAAGTCTCCACCAGCCCCTCTATGTCATAACTCATGGTCTCAACCCCATGAGGGAGAGCTATGAGCAGATTGAGGAGGGTAGCTGCGCTTTCACCGTTCACAACCTTGCCAGGTTTTTCATCCGCTTCCTCAACCACGATATCCATATTCTCCTCGGTGCCACCCAGCTCGGCACTTATCTTCTCCAGCTCATCGGAAACGATCTTTTCTGCCGCCGATGAGTCTCCTCCCTGCAGAGCTATTACAGCTGCCGCCTCTCTGGGAATGGCGTTTCTCTTGCTTCCGCCCTGGATGGAACCGATCATAATCTCATGCTGGCCGCCGATCTTGCTGAGAACCCTCGCCAGCACCTTAATGGCGTTGCCACGCTGTTCGATAATATCTATTCCGGAGTGTCCTCCCCTCAAACCCTTTACCTTTACCGAAAGCAGGGCGGCACCGGACGGGACATCAACCATCTCCAGCGGAAGCCGGAGAACGCTGTCGCCTCCTCCCGCACAGCCGATGTAAACCTCGCCTATCTCCTCACTGTCCAGATTGAGCATTATCTCGCCCTCGAGGAAACCTGGCTGAAGTTCCCCCGCTCCAATAAGGCCAACCTCTTCACTCACTGTGGCCAGGATTTCCAGGGGGCCGTGGACTGCGCTTTCGTCATCCGCGATGGCCAGAGCGGCAGCCAGGCCGACTCCGTTGTCAGCACCCAGGGTGGTCCCCTCCGCTGTTATCCAGTCTCCCTCTTTCTTTGCGGTAATCCCGTCCTTCATGAAATCAACGTCAACGTCCGAGTTCTTCTCGCACACCATATCCAGATGGCCCTGAAGAACCACGGTGGGAGCGTCCTCTTTGCCTTCGCTGGCCGGGACACGAATTACCACATTTCCCGCTTCATCCTTATCTGCCTCAAAACCCTTCTCCCCGGCATAGGAAAGAAGATGTTCAGCAAGCTTTTCTTCATTACCCGAACAATGGGGAATCTCAAGAATTTTGCTGAAATGTTCCCAGAGTTTTTCCGGTTTTAAACCACTAAACGGCATCCTTAACCTCCTCCTGATATCGATCTTTCTAACGGCACTCTCCGAACGGGGGTTCCCCTCCGGAAGAGCCTTCTTCTTAATTCAATACAGCTACAGGATTATAAGCCAGAAAGAGCCGGTGGTCAAGCTTTGCCTTGCATCACCATAATCTGTTATGATTGCCATGATGCAGGTGAAACCGCTATCCCTGCCGGAGGAACCGGCAGGGATCAATCAATAAGGGGAGGGTTATATGATAAAGGAGTTCAGGGTCAAAACAAACCGGAGGAATGAATTGATCGATATCACCGGTGAGATACGCTCCGTAATCGCTGAGAGCGGGATAGAGGAAGGTTACTGCCATATCTTTGTGCCCCATACCACCGCGGCGGTTACGATCAATGAGAAAGCGGATCCCGATGTGTCCCGGGATATATCCGGCAGCCTGGAGAAGATTGTTCCTCCCGGCTGGGGGTACTCCCATGCCGAGGGAAACTCCGATTCACACATCAAGTCCTCCATGGTGGGAGCATCCGAGCTGGTGCTGATAAGTGGAGCAAAGCCGGTACTGGGAACCTGGCAGGCTGTTTTCTTCTGTGAATTCGACGGGCCCAGGAGCAGAAAATGCCTGGCACGGGTATCAGAATAAAATTCCCGGGGCCCTTCCGCTCACCAGGGGAAAAGGCCGAAAACGAAACCGAGTGAGAACTTCTTTTCCCTGATAAAGAGGGGGAAGCGCCGGCCTGAATCATAGGCCAGGACGAGATCGGGATGATAACTCTTTCTCCGTGGAGGATCCAGAAGGCCCCGCAGCAACAGACGAAATCTGAATCGATGGAATTCTTCGAAGTTTTCCCTGCGGTCCGAAGGAAAGGTCGATAGCAGCGAATATGAAAACTGCATCCCGTAAAGTGCGGTCC
>WJIX01000190.1 GCA_014730075.1 bacterium
GCGCTGCCCACTATCTTTCTGCCTCCCGCGGTAATTTCATACCTGCTGACCGAAGCCAGGCAGGGAGAGATCGTTCCGGAAGGTGTTTCATCCCTCCGCCCCCCGGTCAGTTCCGCCTCCACCCCGAGGGTTTTCAGCGCTTCAATCAGCACCTCCGCTACCCGGAGAAAACACTCTCCCAGACCCTTCCCGAAAGAGCCGCCTCCTGAGGAGGCTGTGATACAGTAGGTAAACTCGTCCTGGTGCAGCAACGCTCTTCCCCCGGTAATTCTTCTTACCAGGTCGATGCCGCTTTCAGAAACAGCCTCTCTGTCCAGTACTTTTTCAGCCTTCTGATGATACCCCAGGGATATACAGGGGGGATCGAATGCGTAGGTCCGCAGTATCACCATCCCGGGATCTTCCCGCACCCTGCCGAAGATATATTCATCCCGGCACATATTCCGGGCTCCGCTCATCGGCCCGTCGTCGAGAAGGTACCACCGGGGCATCAGCTCTCCTCTGCCGGATTCCCGTCAGGAGACCAGCGGAAGTCAGGATTGCGGGCAGCACGGACCTCGTCCAGCCTCCTCACCGGAGTGTTGACCGGGGCATCCTTGAGTACCTGCGGGTCTTCGGCCGCCTCTGTTGCCACCCTCTCCAGCAGGGAGGCGAACTGATCCAGGGTTTCCTTCTTCTCCGTCTCCACCGGTTCGATCATCAGCGCCTCGCTTACGATCAAGGGGAAATATACCGTTGGCGCGTGTACCCCCAGGTCCAGAAGGCGCTTTGCCACATCCAGCGTCTTTACGCCGTATTCCCTGAGGGGATCGGATGAAGCTACGAACTCGTGCATGCAGGGGCCCGGGTATTTCACCGTAAAGTTCTTCTTTACCAGATTCATCAGATAGTTAGCGTTTATCACGGCATTCTCTGACACTTCTCTGAGCCCTTCCGCCCCCAGACGGAGAATATAGGCGTACGCCTTGATAAACACGTTGAAGTTGCCGTAGTAGGAGTGAATCTTACCGATACTCTTTTCAGACTCGAAATCGAGATCGTAACTCTGGCCCTTTCTGACCGGCCTCGGTACCGGGAGGTAATCGGCCAGATGCCCAAGAACGCCAATCGGCCCCGAACCTGGCCCTCCCCCTCCGTGGGGGGTGGAGAATGTCTTGTGCAGGTTAACATGCATGATATCAACACCGGCCTCGCCGGGCCGGACTATCCCCATCAGGGCGTTCATGTTAGCCCCGTCCATATATATCAGGGCGCCAGCCTGGTGCACTATCTCTATTATTTCCTTGAGATCCTTCTCGAACAGCCCCAGTGTATTCGGCAGAGTGAGCATCAGGACCGCTGTCTGTCCGTTCACCTTCTCCCTGAGCAGGTCCGGATCAATCATCCCCCTGCTGTCAGATTTTATCGTTTCCGGGGTGAACCCGCAGATAGCCACGCTGGCAGGATTGGTACCGTGCGCGGAGTCCGGGACCAGAACTGTTCTTCTTTCCTCTCCCCTGTCCTGAAAGTAGGCCCGGGCTATCATCATTCCGGTAAGCTCTCCGTGGGCTCCGGCTGCCGGTTGCAGAGAAAATGCATCCATTCCGCATATCTCGCAAAGCGACTCCTGGAGATTATACATCAACTCCAGCGCTCCCTGCACATCCGCGGGGTCCTGCTCAGGATGCAGCCCACCGAACTCTCCTCTTCCCGCAATCTCCTCGTGGACCACCGGATTGTACTTCATGGTGCAGCTTCCCAGGGGATAGATACCCTTGTCTATGTGGTAATTTCTGGAGGCCAGCTCACAGAAATGCCTGATCACCCCCTGCTCCCCTATGCGGGGAAGGTTCATAGGTGTATTCCTCTGGATAACCAGTTTCTCCTGATCAACCGGGCAGTCATTCTCATGTATGTAATCGCCGCTCTTTCCACTTGCTCCCTTCTCGAATATCGTCCTGCTCATCGCCCACCTCCCAACTCTTCGGCCAGCTCTCTGTACAATTCCAGCTCCTCTCTCTTTCTCCTCTCGGTTACTGAGACCAGCAGGGCCGAATCCCCCAGCCCGGGGAAATCATTCCCCAGAGGGATCCCGGGCAGCAGGCCCCTTCTTCTGCATCCCTCCATAAAATCAGAGACTTTCACCGGCAGATCGAGGACGAATTCCTGGAAGAAATCACCGCTGAAGACCGGTTTGAACCCGGGTATCTCCGTGAGCATATCGAACAGTGTCCGGCACTTGGAAGCGCTCTGCAGAGCTACCTCCCTGAACCCTTCCTCACCCAGGGTGGACAGGTATACCGCGGCGGCAAGGGCGCAGAGCCCTTCATTGGTGCAGATATTTGAGGTAGCCTTCTCTCTTCTGATATGCTGCTCCCTGGTCTGCAGGGTCATTACGTAACCGCGCCTGCCATCCACGTCCACCGTTGAGCTGATAAGCCGGCCGGGGCATTTCCTTACATATTTCTCCTTTGCGGCGATGAACCCTATCAGGGGTCCGCCGAAATTCTGCGGTAGCCCCAGGGACTGGCCTTCTCCCACCGCTATATCAGCTCCATATTCTCCCGGAGGAGTCAGCAGGGCTAATGAGACCGGTTCTACATAAGCTATCAGGAGTGATTTCGATCCGCCCACCAGAGAGGATATCTCCTCCGCATCCTCCACCACACCAAAGTAGTTCGGCTGAGCCATTACCACTCCCGCCACTTCCGGACCAAGAGATTTCTTCAGCACGCCGGTATCGATGGTGCCCTCTTCGGTGAAGGGGAGGTACTCCAGCTCTATACCCCTTCCTGCCGAATAGGACTTCAGCACACTCTTTATCCTTCCGGGAAGGGAGGAAGGAAGCAGGACCCTGTTCTTCCTCTTCACTGAACAGGCCATCAGGATCGATTCGGCCAGGGCGGTAGCTCCATCGTATAGAGATGCATTTGCCACCTCCATCCCGGTCAATCCGCATATCATACTCTGGTATTCATATATCGCCTGCAGGGTTCCCTGGCTGACCTCCGCCTGATAGGGGGTATAGGAGGTATAAAATTCATTCCTGGACAGGATGAAGCGGACCGCCGCCGGGATTATCCGGTCGTAGATGCCGCCTCCCAGAAAACTGGCCATTGATGATGCAGGCCTGTTAGCGGAGGCTATCTGATCGAATCTATCAACCACCTCCGATTCGGAAATCCCGCCGGGCAGCTCCAGATCTCCCCTGACCCTGAACTGCTCGGGAACAGGTTCCAGGAGATCATCCAGTGAGGAGACGCCTATCGAGTCCAGCATCATCTTCCTGTCCCGGTCTGTATTCTGAACGTAACTCATCGATAATCCTTCTTGCTAATGCCAAACCGCCCGCTGATAGGCCGGCGGATCACAGGTTACTTTCCGATAAATTCCTTGTACTGCTTGAAATCGAGCATATCGTCCAGCTCCGATCCATCCTCTGCCTTTATCTTGAGGAACCAGCCCTCTTCGAATGGGCTTTCCTTGATCAATCCCGGATCGTCAACGATATCTCCATTGACTTCGACAACCTCGCCGGAAACAGGAGAGAAAAGATCAGCCACCGTCTTGACCGCTTCGATGGTCCCTATGGCATCTTTCTGCTGAACTGCATCTCCCACCTCAGGGAGCTCCACGAAAACTATATCCCCGAGCTCTTCGCAGGCATAGTCACTGATTCCCATAACCGCCACACCATCTTCCATGTATACCCATTCATGTTCTTCGGTGAACCTGAAATCATCCATATTCATCTCTGACACCCGCCTTTCTTTCAGTCCTTGACCCTTCCCGGATAGAAGGGCAGCTTTATACGCTTAGCGTTCTTCATCTTACCTCTGACATCTATCTCGAAATCCTTGATCTTTCTGGAAACGGAACGTTTGATCAGCGCCATGGCAAGGGGTTTCCGGAGGGTGGGAGAGAATGTACCCGAGGTAATCCTTCCCACCTTCTCCCCTCCGGTGTAAATATCAAAACCCTGCCTCGGTATACCTTTATCTGTCATTTCCAGCCCGATCAGTTTACGCTCCGGCTTATTCTTCTTCTGCTCCACCAGCGCCTCTTTTCCCACGAAATCTTCCTTATCCAGTTTTACTACCCAGGAAAGCCTGGCCTCCAGTGGAGAGGTTTCCTCATCTATCTCGTGCCCGTAAAGGCAATAGCCAGCTTCGAACCTCAGGGTATCCCTGGCTCCCAGCCCTGCGGGGAGAGCCTCCATCTCTTTTCCCTTCTCCATGAAATCCTCCCAGGCCCGAATAATCTGCCCCTCCGGCATATATACTTCATAACCCTTCTCTCCGGTATACCCGGTCCTGGAAATTATCACCTCTTCGCCATCATTCAGGAGAGTAAAGAAATGATAATAATCCAGCTCTTCCAGCTGATCCCTTACCGGGGTGCAGAGATCACTCCGTAGAAGCAGATCCAGGGAAAGGGGACCCTGAACGGCTATCTGACCGATCCCGGCGGAACGGTCGGTCACCTCTATATCGTCCCAGGCAATCCCGGACAGATGACGGTATATCTTCTGATAATTCGCCGCGTTGGCAACCAGCAAAATCCTGTCCGATGAAAAACGGTACGCCAGCAGGTCGTCAAGTATCCCTCCGTCATTTCTGCAGCAGACCGTGTAACATATTCTCCCGTTATCGAGGGCTTCCACACTGTTTGTTACCGCGTAATCAGCGAATTCCAGTGCCCTGTCGCCGGTAATCTCGATCTCCCCCATGTGGCTGACATCGAACAGCCCCACCTTCTCACGGACGGTCTCGTGCTCATTGACGATACCGGTATAGGAAACCGGCATCATGAACCCGGCAAAATCGACCATTTTCCCTCCGCTATCCACATGCTTCTTATAAAGAGCTGTTTTCTTCATATAGCCTTTCTCCTGTCTTTTTTCCACCAGGCTGACCAATAACATGGCAGCGGGAATCTCCTCTGTTTCCCACCACCTTCTCCTGAAGGTCCAGGCCCGGATTGTATTCCAGAAAGATTAACATATTCAAATCAGTTATTCCTAATGTATTTATTCAGTATTCTGCCGGTGTGGGACCTGCCGCAACTCAGTATATCGACCGGGGGGCCGCTGAAGACTACCTCTCCACCACCTGCTCCACCCTCCGGGCCAAGATCAATAAGATGATCGGCGTGCCTGATAACATCAGGATTATGTTCTATAACTATCACTGAATTCCCGCGGTCAACCAGTCTGTTCAAAAGATTCATCAGCAGTTTGACATCCTCGAAATGAAGCCCGGTACTGGGCTCATCCAGGATGTACATGGTGCTTCCGGTACTCTTTCTGGCAAGTTCCGAAGCGAGTTTCACCCTCTGGGCCTCACCCCCGGAGAGGGTGGTCGCCGACTGCCCAAGTCGAATATAACCAAGTCCCACATCTTTTAAAACCTTTAATCTCCTCTTCACCGCTGGAATATTTTCGAAAAAATCGTATGCCTCGTCAACGGTTAAATCCAGCACCTCGGCAATATTCCTGTTCTTATAGGTAACATCGAGAGTTTCGCGGTTGTACCTCTTACCCGCGCATTTATGGCAGGTTACGTAGACATCGGGGAGAAAATGCATCTCGATCTTTCTTACACC
>WJIX01000191.1 GCA_014730075.1 bacterium
CTCCCTCCGGGCCATTAATTGATTATGCCTGGCGCATAGAAGCCGCAGGTTGCCCGGCGAGTTGTCCCCGCCCTTGCCATAGGGGACTATATGATCGTACTGCAGGTTCCAGCGGGAGCTGCACCTTCTGCCCGATCTGCTGACAAAACTGCACCTGCCGCCATCCCGCCTGTATACCAGATCTTTGATTTTCTGCGGTATATGCCGTGTCCTGTTTAATTTATTTATCTCTATGTCGTTATCAGAGCCGTCTCTTCTCTCAGGATCATTATGATCCAGGTAATTTTCCAGCAGAACTTCGAATAGCAGCTCCAGGTTAACACCCTTGGGATATTTATTTGAAAGAACCGATTTGGCCTTTTGGATCTTCTCCATGGTCTTCTCATCTACCATGAACTCCAGCCGGTATTCCTTCTCTACCCGGGCGCCTTCTTCCATTTCCCTGCTTTCCCGGACTGATCTGTCACTGGAAGAGCATCCAACTGACTTTTTTCCACTCCCGACGTCGGGAGTGGATTCCTTCGATTCTCTGACTTTCGGCCTCAGGGTAAATACCGGCTTTATCCTTTCCGGCCTTCTCGGTACCGGGCGGAATCTGGCCACCTCCTCCTCCGCCTCCCGGTATGACCGTCCCCTGACCCTGCTTAATACCTCCTGCCTGTTTGCAGGGTTGATAATGCCTGAGATAAGAGCGGCGGTTGAAACACTTAACTCGCCGTTTGAAAGCATCAGGGCAATCTCCGGATATTTCCCCATGCACCTGGCCGCCTTGATCCTTCTACAGGCAGCAGATCTCGAATATCCCAGTTGCCCGGTGCAGAAATCGAACATCGAGGAGTATCCCTCTTCGAGGTACAGCTTTCTTCTATCGATCTCCCAGAGATATAATAATACCCTGGCCTTCAGCTTCCTCTCCCTGTCGTTGTAAGAGGCAAGATTCTCCAGCAGCTTCCTGCTACCAATACTCTGAAGCTCGGCCCGGAGCATGGATATACTCTCTATTTTCCCTGAAATCTCTTCTGAAACCTGGACGCTCACAGCGCACCTCCTCACACTCTTAACCAATAGCGTCCCCCCTGTGAATCCCGCTGATTGAGCTGCGATTAATTCGTCCGCTCCAATCAGCATCTTAATTATAACATACCTTTTTCGCGCAGCTCAGGATCGGCTGTGAGGGGATTTATAATAAAAATCTATCAAAAAGGAAGGGTATGCCGGGGTAGCCGCGTCAGCGGCAAATATCGGGGCATATCGTTTGCAATCAACAGCATATACTATAATGCAGAAACCGCCGCCCCGGAAAGCTGTCAAGCATAAAACTGAAAAATATCAATTTTTCATGATTTCAGACCGGGCTGCCGGGGTCTTGTTCAGGATTAATAATAAACCGGGCCCGCAAGGTTGAACTGCATCCACTAAAGAGTTACAATACAACACTGAATAAGGAGGTGTGACAAGTGTCTCTTGAGGAGAACCTTAAAAGTGTGAGGGAGAGGATATCCGAGGCGGCCGAAAGGGCCGACAGGGATCTCTCCGAGATCAGGATAGTTGCTATTACCAAGACCCATCCGCCTGAAACGGTTGACCAGGCCGTCTCCGCGGGGCTGGAAGATGTTGGCGAGAACAAGGTCCAGGAGTTCCTGGACAAATCTGAAGATGTCAGGCAGGCATGCCGGTGGCATTTCGTGGGCCACCTTCAGAGGAACAAGGTTAAAAATGTGGTAGGCCGTTTCCAGCTTATACATTCGCTCGATTCGCTCCGGCTGGCCCGGGAGATCAACAAACGGGGCCTCCGGGAGGAGAGGGTCACTGATCTTCTGGTCCAGGTTAATACCAGCGGGGAGGATTCGAAATACGGGATCGCCCCGGAAGAGGCGGCCGGTTTCTGTGAAAAGGTCTCAGGGATGGAAGGTATCAGGGTGAGGGGGTTGATGACAATGGCGCCCTGGGTGGATGATCCCGGGGTCCTCAGAGAATCCTTTTCCCGGCTAAGGGAGCTCAGGGATGAAATCCGCGGCAGAGATATAGCGAATATTTCGATGGAGCACCTCTCCATGGGTATGTCGGACGATTTCGAATACGCCGTTGAGGAGGGGGCTACCATACTGAGGCTGGGCAGGGTGCTTTTCGGGCCCAGGCGTAAATAATAGAGCTGCGGGAGCAAAAAAACCGGCCGGGCTGGCAGTTTTTCTTGTGCCGAATATTAATTGCAGTGATTTGTTGATATTGCAACAGCTTGTTACATAATCAGTTATCGGTTACTTTATCACCGACCCTTTTGGATTGATAATTGCTACGCTGAATGTTGTCAGCCTGCTGCTGCTTCTTTACGTTTTACTTCAGCTGGTGGGAGAGGCAAGAGGGAAGGTCTACTCCATAATGGACAGGGTTTTCTCTTTTATTCTTGCTCCGATCAGAAAGCTGATGCCGGAATTCAAGATAGACCTGGCGGCGATAGTATTACTGGCTATCCTCCGCCTTGCCGTTTTTCTCATTAAGAGGGGTAAATGGTAGAATATTTTTCAATGATGTCTTATAATCGGAGTCGAAAAAAACAAATAATCTGCGATCAGGAGGATTAGAAATGAGGATCACACCGCTGGACATAAGGAAACAGGAGTTCAAAAAGAGTATGCGGGGCCTTGATTCCGACGAAGTGTACGCATTTCTGACTACCGTGGCTCAGGAGTATGAGAATGTTCTCAACGACAACAAGCAGCTGAGAGAGCATATCGTTGATCTGCGGGAGAGACTGAAGGAATTCAAGAATATGGAGACTAACCTCAGGGATACCCTTCTCACGGCAGAGAAGCTTACCGCCGATGCGAAGGAGAATGCCAGGCATGAGGCGGACCTGATCATCAAGGAAGCGGAAATCGAGGCGGAAAAGGCAAGCCAGCGGGTGAGAGCGGAAGCGGAGCGTCTGAGAAATGAGGTTCTGGAGCTTAGAAAGCAGAAGGAGAACTATATTGTCAGGTTCAAGACCCTGATCGATACCCACCGGCAGATGATACTGAATTCGGAGAATGATTTTGCCCATTCAGAGATGGAGCAGGAGAAGTCCGGGTGGAAATGGGAGAACAGGGTAGAGGAGAATGATTCCCACCATAGAATGAGCAGGGAGAGGATAACAGAAGAGTTCTCCCACGACGTGGAGGAGGAGAATCCTCCCTCTTCCGAGTCAGCCGAAAGGGAAGTTGAACCTGAAGTGGATCAGCGAGCTGATATACCTGAAGCAGTTGAGCAGTCCGTTCCTGCATCCCGAGAGAAACCAGCCGTCGAACCGGAGATGAAGAAAGAGGTAAGCATGGGCGAGCGGGCGATGGACCTTGAAGCTGAAGAGCAGGAAGCGCCCGGAGAGCCCGATAGTGATTCGGTGGATGAATGGGTGGAAGCGGTATCCCCTCCTGAAGAGGACCAGGAACCAATGGAAGCGGCTCCCCGGGAAAGATCTGATGAATGGAAAGAGTACCAGGTTGAGAGCGGTGAAACCGACTGGAAAGAGTATAATATATCGGAAG
>WJIX01000192.1 GCA_014730075.1 bacterium
GGTTAAATTGTTGATAGGAGATGACGAGGACCAGCTGAAGATCAGGGCCAGAGAGATCGAAGAGATGAATATCGAGCGTAAGTACCTGGATAGCAGTGTAACCAATGAGGCCTGCTACCTGGCCGATATCTACCTCAAGAGGGATGAGGACGCCCACGCACTTATCTTCTCTTCTGCCGCCTGGCATGAGGGGGTGGTTGGAATAGGAGCTGCCCGCCTGTCCGAGCGCTACGGTATGCCCGCCGCTTTGATCGCCGTGCAGGAGGATGGAGTGGGAAAGGGTTCCATTCGCTCATCGGGAGGAATTCATATAAGAAAGGCGTTGGATGCCTGCTCTGACCTTCTGATTCGTTACGGTGGCCACAGGGACGCCGGAGGGTTCTCCGTAAAGGAAGAGCTGATAAGCGATTTCGCGGAACTGTTCAATAAGACCATCGGGCTTCTATCCGGGGGAAGAAAGGAAGAAATCTACCAGGCAGATATGGAGCTTACACTGAAGGATTGTGATACGGAACTGATCAGTTTCATCAGCAGGATGGAGCCTTTCGGGCCGGGGAATACCGAACCGGTCTTCATAGTCAAGGATATTGATGTACAGAACGACTGCCGGGTAGTGGGGAATAATCACCTCAAGTTCACCGGCAGGCAGGATGATAACGAACCCTTCGATTTCATAGGGTTTTCCCTGTGCAGCCGGTGGAAGCCTTATGATATATGCGGCAGGAAAATCGACGTGCTTGGCAATTTCAGAATGAATTCATTCAGAGGAAGAGAGAGCAAACAGCTGCGGGTGATAGATATCAGAATCAGTGGCGAAACAGTTGCAGGGAGCGGAACGGCCAAGGCGGGGGAGGAGCTGTGAGGGCGGTAATACAGAGGGTGTCCCGGGCCAGTGTGAGCGCGGATGGCAGTCTGGCCGCTTCTATAGGCCCCGGTATCATGATACTGGCAGCCTTCCGGAAGGGGGATGGGGATGATAATCTGGACTGGACGGCAAGAAAGTGCCTGCAGCTGAGAATATTCCAGGACAGTGAGGGCAAGATGAACCGTTCAGTTATGGAGGAAGATGGAGAGGTTCTCGTTGTATCACAGTTTACCCTTTACGGCAACTGCCTCAAGGGTAGAAGGCCCGCCTATACCGACAGTGCTCCAGCTTCGGAGGCGAGGGAGCTTTACCGCAGATTCATCGATATCATGAGCGGTTATTATCCGAGGATATCCGAAGGGGTATTCGGAGCGAAAATGAAGGTAGATCTTGTTAACGATGGCCCGGTAACCCTGATAGTTGACAGGGATAAGTAGATAAGGCAATCAGTCATGAACCCACTCCTGCCACTGAAAATTCAGGAAGATCTGGTTCTCGCATCCGCCTCGCCGAGGCGCAGAAAGATTCTGAGCGATCTCGATTTCGAATATATCCCGGCGGTTTCTTCGGTAAAAGAGGATGAGGTTATATGGGAGGAGCCCCGCAAGAGGGCAAGAGTCCTGGCAGAGCTGAAGGCCGTGGATGTCCAGAGCGATTTCCCCTCCAAGAGGATAATTGGTGCCGATACGGTAGTTGAGTGCGATGGCCGCAGGCTGGACAAGCCCGCGGATGAGAATGAAGCTGCCGATATGCTGCGTTTCCTTTCGGGCAGAACTCACACGGTAATCACTGCCCTGGCGCTGGTTTCTCTGCCAAACCACAGAAAGATAGAGCTGGAGAGTACCAGTGTCATATTCCGGGAGCTGAACCAGCAGGAAATAGAGAGTTATATAAGCACCGGAGAATGCTTCGACAAGGCCGGTGCATACGGAATTCAGGGGTATGGAGCCGCCCTGGTGGAGGCGATAGAGGGCTGCTTTTATAATGTAGTTGGGATGCCGGTAAACCTGCTGATCAGGATGCTAAGGGAATTTGCCGAAGAGCAGAGCGATTAAACTCCGGAAAGGGAGGTTCAGGTTGGAAGTATTCAGCGATAAGATCAGTTTTTCCACCGGGGGTGACGGAACAGTCCAGGATATCACCGGAAAGGTAGAGCAGGTACTGGAGAGATCCGGTGTAGTGGATGGCCTGATAAATATCTTTGTTCCCGGCTCGACTGCAGCTGTTACAACAGTGGAGTATGAACCGGGACTGATCAGGGACCTGCCCGAATTCTTCGAGAAAATAATACCCTCCGGCGTGAGTTATCACCACGATAAGACCTGGGGGGACGGGAACGGTTTTTCCCACCTGCGGGCCTCACTGGTAGGACCGTCACTGACTGTGCCGGTCTCGGGTGCCGCCCTGGTACGGGGAACCTGGCAGCAGATAGTTTTTCTCGACTTTGATAACAGGGCACGTAACCGCTCGGTCCATATCACCGTTACCGGCAATTCGCCGGGCGGCTCAGACTGAGCGCGCTCTCCGAGGGGTGTGATGAGAGTTTGATTGAGACGATAGATTACAGGAAGGGGAAGGTCAGGATTATAGACCAGACCCTGCTCCCAGGTGAATACAGGATCCTGGAACTTGATTCCGTGGAGCAGGTTGCCGAAGCAATCCGGTCTCTGAGAGTCAGGGGGGCGCCTGCCATTGGGATAGCGGCCGCTTACGGAATGCTGCTGAGCCTGGATATCATACTGAGGGAAAAGAGCGGGATTGATAGGCAGTATTTTTTCGACAGGGAAGAAGAGGTTATGACTGATATCAGGGGGATTGAAGAAAAGCAGATCCTGGGCGCACTTGCCCGAGCGGGAGAGCTTCTCAGAAAGACCAGGCCAACTGCGGTAAATCTCTCCTGGGCGGTGGAGAGTATGAACGATGCGGTAAGAAAAACTGAACGGGACCCGGCCCTGCTTGTACAATCGGCGGCCCGCAAGGCGTTCGAAATACACCGGGAGGAACTCAGTTGCGAATACAATATAGGAAGATTTGGCTCCGGTTACATCCGGAGCGGGATGAGAATTCTTACCCACTGCAATGCCGGCGGGCTGGCTACCGCAGGTTACGGGACCGCCCTGGCGGTTATCTATCAGGCTCACAGCGAGGGTAAGGATCTTACCGTATATGCCGATGAGACACGCCCACTTCTGCAGGGAACCAGGCTTACCGCCTGGGAACTGGACAGAGAGGGTGTGGATGTCCGCGTACTCTGCGACGGAGCGGCAGCATCACTGATAGCTTCATCATCGGTGGACTGCGTGGTGGTGGGAGCTGACCGTATTGCGGCTAATGGAGATACCGCTAATAAGATAGGCACCCTGGGGCTGGCGGTACTCTGCTCGGAGTTCGGGCTGCCGTTCTACGTGGCAGCGCCCCTTTCCACCTTCGACCTTTCGCTGGAAAGCGGGGACGGGATAGAAATCGAGAACAGGAGTGGGGAAGAGGTGTCGGTTATTGCGGGCAGGCGAATGGCTCCCCCGGGGGTGAGGGTATATAATCCCGCTTTCGATGTCACCCCTGCTTCTTACATCAACTCCATTATTACCGAAAAGGGTGTTATCACAAACCCTGACGCTGAGAAGATAAGATCTTTCTTTGATGATCATTCCGGGCGCTGATCAGATCCCTCAGGGGCGATAGAACATATCCTGAGCGAACTCCGAAAATAAAATTAATATAAAAAAATAGAGTAATGCGGCTTGACGGCAAAGCCTGCCCTGTATATATTTTAACATTCGGTAATCGAGAGATCGAAGTGTGTCAACGGAGGAGAGGAATGAGACAGACGACATTTGTAAATGAAGATGATATTGAAAAGAAATGGTACGTGGTTGACGCCGATGGCAGGACTCTGGGCCGCCTGGCATCAGGCATTGCCGCCATTCTCCGGGGAAAGGAAAAGGTAAGTTATACTCCTCATATAGATGCGGGTGATTTTGTTATAGTGGTAAACGCGGGCAAGGTTCGTGTATCAGGGAATAAAGAAGTGGACAAGAAGTACTGGCGCCACAGCGGTTACCTGGGAGGGTTGACCCTTACCAGTTTCAAGGAGATGATGGAAAAGGATCCGACCTTCGCGATCAGGAACGCTGTGAAGGGTATGCTGCCCCACAACAAACTGGGCAGGAGGCAGCTCAAGAAGCTGAAGGTCTACGGCGGAGGCGAGCACCCTCACAAGGCGCAGAAACCTGAGAAGATTGAATTATAAGTGGTTTTAGATACGCATTTTAACCGGAGAGGAGGTGATATTTTTGGAAAAGGAGATGTATTACGCCGTGGGACGAAGAAAAAGAGCCATAGCGAGAGTCTTTATTTCACCGGGTAAGGGAAAGATGGAGGTGAATGGAAAGAACCTGGACGATTTTCTCAAGAGGGGAAATCTGGTCAGGATGGTGAAGCAGCCCCTGGTGGTTACCGACACGGAGGGCAAATACAATATAAAGGCTAACGTAAAGGGAGGCGGAACATCGGGCCAGGCGGGCGCTCTGAGGCTTGGTATAGCGAGGGCGCTGATAAAGCATGATGAATCTATGAGGGGGGCTCTCAAGGAAAA
>WJIX01000193.1 GCA_014730075.1 bacterium
GGCGAATACTGTTCCGGACAGTTTCCTTTTTGCGGTGAAGGCCAGCAGGTATATCACCCATATGAAGAAACTCAAAGACCCGCGGGAGCCGGTCCGTAATTTTCTCCAGGAGGCAGGTAAGCTGGGGAAAAAGCTGGGACCGGTTATTTTCCAGCTGCCCCCGCGCTGGAGAATCAATCCGGGAAGGTTGGAAAACTTCCTGGATCAGCTTCCGGAAAATCTGCAAACGGCCTTCGAATTCCGTGACAACACCTGGTGGGATGATACGATTTACCGGATTCTGGAGGAGGCGGGGGCGGCCTTTTGCATATATCACCTTGCGGGAGAGCAAACCCCGCGAAGGATAACCGGCGATTTCGTATATATCCGCCTGCATGGACCATCAGGCGCTTATCAGGGGCTGTATAGCAAACAGGATCTGAGTGGTTGGGCCGGGGCGGCATCTTCCTGGGCCAGGAGCGGAAAAGATGTTTACTTTTTTTTCGATAATGACCAGAATGGTTATGCGGCCCGGAACGCCATGCAGCTTCGGGCCATGACAGAGTTTTGAATGCAGATTAGAAACTGGGGAGTGAAGCCATGTATACTGTTCTGATGCTTTTACTGATAGCCCTGGCGGTTCTCAGTATCGTCCGGGGTGTAAGAAAACACAGTGCCGGTTCCATATACCTGGGAGCGGCTCTGGCCCTTTTAACCTTTCTCTTTTTTAAAGTCATGGACCTGTGGGGTGAGGCCCTGTGGTTCCAGTCGGTAGGGTATATCTCACGTTTCTGGAAGGTGCTGGGTACCAGGATACTGCTCTCCGCCTTCTTCGGCCTGATCAGTGCTTTCATAATGTACCTGCTGGTTCTCTCCGTGCCCGGCGAGAAGAAAGCGGGCCGGTGGGCCGCCATAATGCTTGGGGCGCTGATAGGATTGATATGGGGTGCCACCCAGTGGATGGAATGGCTCCGTTTCACCCACCGGATTTCGGGAGATATCTCCGATCCGGTCCTGGGTATGAGCGAGGGGTTCTATCTGTTCACTCTCCCCTTCCTGGATTCACTCTACTCCCTGATCCTGTGGCTGGTTATAATCAGCCTTGTGCTGATGGCGGGGATCATCTTCTTCCGGAGAGAGGGCAACGAATTGCGATTCGAGTCAGCGGATAAGCTGGCCGGGCGCTCATTCCACTCTCTCTATATCGGCGGAGCCCTTCTCCTGCTGCTGATGGCCTTCGGAAAGTACCTCAGCAGGTTCCACCTGCTCTATTCGAAGTGGGGCGTGGTTCACGGGCCGGGGTGGACTGATGTCCATGTCCGCCTGCCTGTCTACTGGATCATGGTAGTGATTACCGCCCTGTTCGGGCTGTCGCTGCTGGTACCGGGGATGCGGGAGCGGCTCAGCCCCACCTTTGCCGGCCGGAAACCATTCAATCTTCCGGCCCCATTGAGGCATATCGGTTCTCACATAATATGGGTCCTTCTGATCTGGCTGGTAGGGCTCAGTATAGTGCCTGCACTGGTGCAGTGGATACGGGTGGAGCCGAATGAGATCACCCTGGAATCACCCTATATCAAGCACAATATCAGTTTCACCAGGCGGGGGTTCAACCTTCAGGATGTGGAGGAGAAGGAATTTCCGGTATCTGAGGAGTTTACCCGCGAAATGGTGGAGAGCAACAGGGAGGTGTTCAAGAATGTCCGGCTGTGGGATTACCGGGCCCTGGACGCGGTTTACAAGCAGTTCCAGGAGATCCGCCTGTATTACGAATTTACGGATGTGGATGTGGACAGATACCATCTGGATACCGGTTACCGCCAGGTAATGGTATCGGCCAGGGAGATGGAACTGGATAACCTCCCGGAGAAGAGCCAGACCTTCGTCAACCGGCGGTTCAAATACACCCATGGCTACGGGGTTACCCTTACCAATGTAAGCGAGTTCACCCCCCAGGGGCTTCCGCATCTTCTGATTAAGGACATTCCTCCCAGGGTGGAGGACCCCGCCCTGGAGATCAGAAGGCCGGAGATCTATTACGGGGAGCTGACCAGGACCCCGGTGGTGGTCAATTCCAATACCGAGGAGTTCGATTACCCCAGTGGAGAGCAGAACCGTTATGTTAAGTACCAGGGCTCCGGCGGAGTCATCCTCGGGAGCCTATGGAGGAAATTCCTGTTCGGCTATAAATTCGACGGCACCCGCTTTTTCTTTTCCGGGTATCCGGGGCGTGAGAGCCGCCTGATGTTTCACCGGCAGGTATGCGACAGGCTGGAGACGATCGCGCCATTTCTCTCTTTTGACAATGATCCCTATATAGTTGTAGCGGGGGGTGAGCTCTACTGGATCGTGGACGGATATACCGCCAGCAGCAGGTATCCCTACAGCGAACCTTTTACAAGCAGGATCAGGGGCCTTGGGCTGAGCGGTATAAATTACCTGAGAAACTCGGTCAAAGCGGTGGTCAACGCCTACTCCGGAGAGGTGAAATTCTATGTTTTCGAGCCGGATGACCCGCTGATCCGGGTGTACAGCAGAATATTCCCCGACCTGTTCACCGGAAAGGAGAAGATGCCGGAACCGCTGATGAAGCACGTACGCTACCCCATCGATATGCTTCTGGTCCAGGGGCAGGTATACGCACAGTACCACATGGATGATCCCACCGTTTTCTACAACCAGGAGGACCTGTGGGTCCGGGCCACCGAGAAATATTACGGAGGGGTGCAGCCGGTGGAGCCCTACTATATAATGTGGGAGCCTCCCGGCAAGGATGAGCAGGAGTTCGTCCTGATGATGCCCTTTACCCCCAAGAACAGGCAGGTCCTGATCGGGTGGATTGCCGGGATGTGCGACGAGGAGAATTACGGCCGTTTCCTGGCCTACCAGTTCCCCAAGGAGAAGCGTGTCCTTGGCACCCAGCAGGTCGAAACCAAGATCGATCAGGACAGGTATCTGTCCGGCCAGCTTACCCTGTGGGACCAGCGGGGTTCCAATGTTATCAGGGGAAATGTGCTGGTGATCCCGCTGGAGGAGACCATATTCTACGTGGAGCCTATATACCTCAAGGCAGAGACAGCCGCATATCCGGAGCTCCGCCTGGTGGCAGTGATGCATAATGATAACCTCAGTTACGCCGAGACCTTCGACAAGGCGCTGGAGGGGCTTTTCTCCGGGAAGGCGCCGCCGCTGGCCATGGATGAGCAGGAAGCAGCGGAGGCAAGCCGCGCCGATCTTATCCGGGAGGCACGAAGCGCCTTCGACAGCTATCTGAAATCGCTCAGTGAGAAGCGCTTCGATCAGACCGGAGAGTCACTGCAGCAGCTGCAGAACGCCCTGGACCAGCTTATGAAGCGGGTGGAGTCTCCTGACAGCACGCGGAGCGGCCGATGAACGGGAAACCGGTGGTTCCGGTGAAGGACAGCCCTTCAAACGGAACAGATCAGGTTGCGTGGTGGAGCATCCCATACCATGAAGTGCTGGGTCTGCTGGAGGTATCCCCCGACCGGGGAGTGCCTGAAGCGGAAGTCCAGGACCGTAGAAAGCGATATGGGCCGAACAGTTTCAGGGAGCACCAGAGCCGCAACCCACTTCTGATCTTTATTGACCAGTTCAAAAGCCTGGTAATCATTATACTGGCGGTGGCCGGGGTACTCTCCTTTATTTTCGGCCAGCCCGTGGAGGGAGCGGCGGTATCGGTGGCGGTGATGCTGAACGCGGTGATAGGTTTTTTTACCGAGCTTAGAGCGAGCCGCTCGATGGACGCCCTGAGAAAACTCTCCCGGATCGATGCCCGAGTCATGCGGGAGGGGGAGCAGAAGAACCTTCCCGCCGATGAGCTGGTAGCCGGAGATATCGTGATTCTGGAGGGTGGAGATATGATACCGGCTGATATGCGCCTGGTGGAGGCGAATAAGTTCCAGACCGACGAGTCCGCTCTTACCGGTGAATCAGAACCGGTGACCAAGAATACAGAACCTGCGGATGAAAAGGTGCCGCTGGCAGAGAGAACGTCTATGGTGTACAAGGGCACCTTTGTGACCAGGGGCTCGGGGCGGGGAGTGGTGACCGGTACGGGAGAAAGCACCGAGCTGGGAAGAATCTCGCAGCTTACCGCCCAGGCCGGAGAGGATGCCACCCCCCTGGAGAAGAGGCTGGACCGGTTGGGCAGATCACTTATCTGGGTTACTATCGGCCTGACCGGAGCGGTTACCGTCCTGGGCATCTTCAGGGGAAACGAGCTACTGCTGATGCTTAAAAGCGGCATCGCGCTGGCGGTAGCAGCGATCCCGGAGGGACTTCCGGTGGTCGCCACGGTGGCCCTGGCAAGGGGGATGCTTCGCATGGCCCGGCGCAACGCCCTGATAAACAGGCTTGCCTCAGTGGAGACGCTGGGGGCAACCGGGGTGATATTCACCGATAAGACCGGTACCCTCACCGAAAACAGGATGAACGCCGAACGGCTGGTCCTGCATGATGGAGTCTATGACGTAGATCTGGATGAAAGTGGCAGCAGGGCGCGGTTTCGGTTGGATGAAAAGACTCTGGACCCTGGTGAAAGTGAAGCCCTGAAATCTCTTCTGGAGGTTTCCATACTATGTAATAACGGATCGCTTCCCCCCGAAAACGGCGTTGAAGAGACTGTCGAGGGCCTGGGCGACCCGGTTGAGGTGGCCCTGCTTGAGCTGGCCGGCAGGAGCGGGCTGGACTACCGCGCCTTTCAGCAGGAGCACCCTGAGCAGAGGGAGGAGTCATTCGATCCTGAGACCAAGATGATGGCGACCTACAACAGGTTTGGAAATAAATGGAGGGTTTCGGTCAAGGGTGCGCCGGACCGGGTCCTTCCGGCATGTAGCTATCTTCTGACCGGATCCGGAAGGGTCGAGCTGGATGATGCTGGCCGGCAGGAGTGGATGGAGAAAAACCGCAAACTGGCCGCTCAGGGTTACCGGCTGCTGGCCCTGGCGCTCAAGGAGACCGGCAGCCTGGATGATGACCCCTATGAGGAGCTGACCCTGCTGGGCCTGACCGCCTTCCGTGATCCTCCACGGCGTGGTATGGACAGCACCATGGAATCCTGCAGGAGAGCCGGGATCAGGGTGGTGATGGTAACCGGGGACCAGGAAGAGACGGCCCGGCATGTGGCCCGGGCGGTAAAGCTCACCGGGAGTGATGACGTCAGGGTTCTCTACGGGCCTGATCTGGAGAGGCGCGAAGATGCCTCAGAGGAACGTCTGCGTGAATGGCTGGAGGCGGATGTATTCGCCAGGGTGACCCCGGAGCAGAAGCTGGACCTGATCGACCTGCACCAGAAGGAAGGGGCCATAGTGGCGATGACCGGGGACGGGGTCAACGACGCCCCCGCCCTGAAGGAAGCGGATATCGGGATTGCCATGGGGCTCAGGGGGACCCAGGTGGCCAGGGAAGCCTCCGATATGATCCTTAAGGATGACGCCTTCTCCACCATACTGGCCGCCATAGAGCAGGGCAGGGCGATATTCAGGAATATCAGGAGGTTCATCCTCTACCTTCTCTCTGGGAACGTCAGCGAGATAATGATAGTGGGAGCGGCTCTTCTTCTTAACATGTCCCTTCCGATCCTTCCCCTTCAGATTCTCTTTCTCAATCTGGTGCTGGATGTCTTCCCGGCTCTGGCCCTGGGGGTGAGCGAGGGCAGGGAGGGGATCATGGACAGGCCTCCCCGGCCCCCGGAGGAGCCGATCATAGACCGCGGCCACTGGCTCTGGATCACCGGGTACGCCGCCATTATCGGCGCAACGGTGCTGGCCTCTTTCATTATCGCCGGGAGTTTGCTACACCTTACCGGTACGCCAAGGGTTACCGTTTCCTTTCTGACCCTGTCACTGGGCCGGCTGTGGCATATCTTCAATATGAGAGACGGGGATTCCCGATTCCTCCACAATACCGTCATCAGAAACAGGTTCGTCTGGGGAGCTATCGGGCTGTGCCTGGTATTGATAATGTCGGTAGTCTATATCCCCGGTATCAGTGAGGTGATGGGATGTTTGCCCCCCGAGCCCGGGCACTGGTTTGTTATCATAGCGATGAGCCTTATTCCCTTCGCAGCCGGGCAGGTGCTTAAAATCACCGGGATGGACCGCCTGTAGAGCAGGATCCTGCTGATCGGTTATCCGGAGTGTGAGGCACTTCGCTCCTGGTCGATCATGAAGTGGAGCGCGAAGTAGAGAAAAAGATACTGGGCCAGCCCGCCCAGTCCGGCAAACTGGGAATGGTAGAAGACGAATAACTGGGTAATGTAGATGTTGATCAGTACCGAGCGCTTGAACCACAGGTAAGCCTTCAGACGTGATTTTCTGAGAAACCATATCCCTGTCAAGATGCAGATGTTGCTGGCCCCGGAGGCTCCCATCTGGGCCAGCGACAGGCCGGGATCGATATTGGGATCACCGATCAACGCCCTTGCCACAGTTACCAGGGCGCTAACTCCCATAACGATGAACAGGGTTATCAGCAGTCTCTTGAACCACCTGTTAAGTGCCACCTTCCTGTATAATTCAGCGAGCTTTTCCCTGGCCCTGAAGTAGATCTCTATCCTGGAGCTTATGGCGTTGCCGGGTCCCGGAAACAGGGCTCTGAGTGAGCTGTTGACCCTCTCTTCCCTGACTGTAAGAGGACGGTTTCCTATCAGGGAGCGGGCTGCCAGGAACAGGAGCATGAACAGGGTATACAATATCATGGCGGTAGGCTTGAAGAAGTAATCGTTGTCGTGGGTAATGAATTTTCCGATCTCATCGATGAAAGTCACAAAGCCCAACCCGGCCAGAAAAGCTCCGAATCTTCTCATCCCCGGGTTCCACCAGGTA
>WJIX01000194.1 GCA_014730075.1 bacterium
CTTCCAGGTTCTTGACATGAGCTTTTTTCGAAAACTCTTCTGATGGGGCAATCTGCCTGTTTTCATCCAGCATCGAAGTAAAGCTCTTCTTCTCTTCGTCTCCCATAAAAACCTCCTGTTACGTTTCAATGTTAAGGGATTAAAATTCTACTGCGTTCTTAATCCGAATTTCCGACTATATCCCCGCACCCTAAAATTGTCAAGGTATAATCGTATCCCGACACCATGTAATGAAACACCTTTGTAACGATAATAAAACAAATTTCTTTCTTTTTTTCAAGGTCTCAGGAAAAAAAGATTTACTTACAGCCCTAAAACCTTAACATTGAGACAGAAGTACGGTTTAACCTCGAATATGGAGGAGAAGATAATGGAATTCATCGAAAATTCGCTCGGCAGGAAGGTGCCGATAAAGGTAAACGGACGGGAGAAGAAACCGTACCGGCAGGCCTTCGACCCGGAGTACAGCGACCCGCTCGCCGGACGCCCCGGGAAAGCATCCATGCACCAGGGAGACAGCAAGGTTACAACCCTGGATGAAGTGATGGAAATGATTGAGGACGGGGACACCATTTCCTACCCTCACTATTACCGGCTGGGCGACGTCTGCCTGAAGATTATCGTGGAAAAGCTGAAAGAAATGGGCAAAAAGGATATAAAGATACTGGGCAATGCATTCTTCGATAACTGCGTCCCCTGGCTCCCGGAAGCGATCATGGACGGAACCATCGGCGGCATTTCGGGAAGCTGCTACGGTGGGATGGGAAAATATGTGATGCGCGGAGATTTCCTCCCCTGGACCATATTCAGATTCGGCCATGGCAACAGGGTAAGGAGGTTCCACACCGGAGAGGAAAGAGTAAAGGTAGCTTTCGGACCGGTACCGATAGCGGATAAATGGGGAAATGCCAACGGCCTGATGGGCGATCCCGCCTCCTGGGTTGGGCCGCTCGGCCTCTTTCTGGCCGATACCCTCTGGGCAGAGAATGTGTGCCTTCTGGCGGGTGAGGTCAGCGATAAATACCTGTTCCCCAGATCACTCTCCATGATCGATGTGGATTTCGTGGTAGAGGTTGATAACCCGGGTGAGAGTTCAGGGGTGGGTTCCGGGACTATAGACATTGACAGAATCCGGGCTAATAAATTCAATTCGGTGATTGCGCAGCAGGTCCTGGATGTAATGCAGGCAGGAGAGGTAATCCGGGATGATTTTACTTTCCAGGTTGGGGCGGGCGCGGGACTGATAGTGCTTGATGAAATAAGGAAGATACTCAAGGAGAAGGATATCAGCTCACACTTCTCCATAGGGGGCTGTACATCCCTGCACGTTGAGATGCTACATGAGGGCCTGATAAAGAACCTGCTCCACGGGCAGTGTTTCCAGCCCTCTGAGAATGTAATAACTTCCATGCTCAAGGACCCGAACCACTATGAAATATCCACAGGTGAGTATGATGACATGGCCAACAAGGAAAACGCCGTTAATATGCTTGATGTTTCGGTGCTGACTGCCCTGGAGATGGATGTTAACTTCAACTGCAACTCCATCTGCGCCAACGGAAGGATACTGGGTGGGATAGGAGGAGCTCAGGGTGTGGCCGCCGGTAGTGATTTGACTATCATGTTCCTGCCTCTTGCCACCGGAAAGAAGGAAAAGAATCTCGGCTTTCCCAGAATTGTCGAGGATGTATATACGGTATCTCTTCCGGGAGAGGTGGTAGACGTGGTGGTAACCGACAGCCATGCCGCCATTAATCCGAAGAGCAGTTCGAAGTATCTGGATGCAATCAAATCGAACGCCGGCAAATTCGACCTTAAGCTGGTGAGCATTGAGGAGCTTCATGACCTCTCGGTCAGGAAGGCCGCCGAATTCGGAGAGCGTCCTCCCCGTCCAGAGGTTACTGACGAACCTGTGGAGCTGATTGAATGGCGGGACGGGACGGCCCTGGACACCATTTTCAAACTTGCTGACAGCAAGTAATAACATGCAATAAGAGGAGGAAGCACACCAGCGCTTCCTCCTCCTGCATTCCAGCTCCGGCGCCCGCCGGAGAGAAGCGGCTTGATCCAGATATCAGAGCCGGGAACGGAGCTCAAGCAATGGCATACGCCGGGGAGATCGCAGCCATACTGACGGCCGTTTGCTGGTCGGTAAACGCTATACTGTTTGCAGACGCCGGCAGAATAATTGGCTCCAGGTCGGTAAACCACCTTCGCCTGTGGTTTGCCCTGATACTGCTGGCCGGTACCCACCTGCTTATTATAAGAGAGCCGCTTCCCGGGGCCCTCTCCCCCACCTTCATCTTACTGGCCGTCTCCGGGGTGATCGGATTCTTCATGGGAGATTCTCTGCTTTTTGAATCGTACGTCCGGATAGGGCCCAGAATGGGTATGCTTATGATGACAGCGGTCCCGATTTTCAGCGTGCTGCTGGGCAGGATCTTCCTGAATGAAAGACTTACCATCTGGCAGCTCTCCGCCATCACTCTTACCACTGTATCGATCGCCTTTGTAACCAAGGACAAGAGGGATAACAGCACCTTCGAACCGGGGCACCTGGCCAGCGGGGTACTCCTGGGACTGGGGGGTGCCATGGGGCAGGCGATAGGCCTGATGCTCTCCAAGAGAGGACTTCAGGGGGGGATAAACCCGGTTTCAGCCAACCTGATCCGGGTTATGGCTGCAACCGCGGCGATCTCGATCTTTCTTCTCATTCACCGCAGATTCTTTGCCGATTTCGGCAAACTCCGTCTTTCGGGAGTAGCTCCCAGGGTATTCGGAGGGGCCCTGTTCGGCCCGGTAATTGGAGTAGTGCTCTCCCTGGTGGCAATCCTTCACGCCAAGCTGGGAGTGGCCTCCACCCTGATGGCTACCTCTCCGGTAATTCTTATTCCTCTCTCGAGACTGATCTACAAGGAGTATATAACCGCCAGGACGGTATTCTGGACTGTTATGGCTATAGTGGGAGCGGGCTGGCTCTTTTTTCTGTAATAATATCCATCCGATTAAATATTTGACAACAGAGCGGAAGGCTGATAGTCTGAGTTTACCGTTAGGGGTGGCGCAGTGTTGCCTGAAAACATACCCTGATGACCTGATCTGGATAATACCAGCGAAGGGAAACGGAGATATGAGAGCTCATATAAACCGTCAGCACCTTTGCTGACGGTTTTTTCTTATGAGGCGGATAACCTGTGAGGTGTTGATATGAATAAAGACGCGGCAGCGGAGAGTATCTACGGAGATGTTGAATCAATCAGGGAGCTCGGCCCGCTGGTCCATAATATAACCAATTACGTGGTAATGAACACTACCGCCAATGCACTTCTCGCCCTGGGTGCATCCCCGGTAATGGCCCATGCCGTTGAAGAAGTGGAGGAGATGGTGGGACTGGCCGGGGCGGCCGGGGGAGCTCTGGTGATAAATATCGGGACCCTGAGCAGTGAATGGATAGAGTGTATGCGGATGGCGATGAGCGAGGCCCGGTCCTTATCGGTCCCGGTTATATTCGACCCGGTGGGCGCCGGGGCGACCAGGTTCCGGACTGAAACGAGTAAATCCCTTATCGCGGAGATACCCCCCACGGTAATCCGTGGTAACGGTTCAGAGATAATGGCTCTGGTGGACGGATCAGTCAAGACCATGGGTGTAGACAGTTCACGGACTTCAGATTCCGCTGAAGGATGCGCCAGGGCGCTGGCGGAGTCTGTCAACTGTGTGGTATCAGTAAGCGGAGCTGTCGACATTATAACAGACGGAAAGACAGTTCTTCGCGTTGAGAACGGAGACCCCCTGATGGCAAAGGTAACCGGGCTGGGGTGCACTGCCACCGCGGTAATCGGGGCCTTCGCCTCGGTGAACCGGAATTTTGTTGCAGCGACTTACCACGCGATGGCCGTTCTCGGGATCTGCGGGGAAATAGCCGCCGGAAGCTCCCAGGGACCGGGCAGTCTGCAGATGAAGCTGTACGACGCCCTGTATAACCTGAACGACGAAGAGATAGAGGCGCACCTGAAATGAGTAGAGATTTCAATCCTGATCTTTATCTGGTTACCGACCGTAACCTCTCTCGCGGCCGCCCCGTCCGGGAGATAGTAGAAGCGGCTGTCAGAGGTGGCGTCACCATGGTCCAACTCCGTGAAAAGGACTCTTCGGCCAGAGAATTTGTTGAATCGGCAAGACAGCTGAAGCGGCTTCTATCTCCGGCCGGCGTGCCCCTGATCATAAATGACCGGGTCGACGTGGCGCTGGCTGCCGGAGCCGACGGAGTTCATATCGGTCAGGAAGATATCCCTTTTGAAGCGGCCCGGGAGATACTGGGGCCGGAGAAAATAATAGGGCTTTCAGTGGAATCCGCTGAAGACGCCCTGGAAGCTGACAGGCTCGACGTGGATTACCTCGGAATCAGCCCGGTTTTTCTCACCCAGACCAAGACCGAACTTACCAGGGAACTGGGATTGGAAGGAGTCAGGAAAATAAAATCGGTAACCAGCCATCTTCTGGTGGGGATTGGCGGGCTTAACGCCTCCAACCTGGCAGATGTAATACTGGCTGGAGCGGACGGGGTGGCGGTTGTCTCCGCTCTCTGCTCAGCCGATGACCCGGAGGAAGCGGCCCTGGAACTGTCACAGGCAATCAGGATGAGTAAGAAGGAGCGCCAGAATGAAACTTTCTGACATTGGTGAGTTCGGGCTCATAGAAAGAATCAGGCCTGTATTATCAGAGGACCTTCCCCCTTACATGCTCGGTATCGGGGACGACTGCGCTGTAATACAAAGAAAGGGCAGCCGTTCGATGCTGGTGACCACCGACCTGCTGATAGAGGGTGTCCATTTTCTGGCCGACCGTATATCGGCCTATGAGCTCGGTTATAAATCCCTGGCGGTAAATTTCAGCGATATCGCGGCAATGGGCGGAGAACCTGAGAGCGCCTTTCTGTCGATCGGGCTGCCTGAGGATACCGGTATCGACTGGCTGGATGATTTCTTCCTGGGGATAAAAGACCTCTCCGGCAGTTACAACACCATGGTTGCGGGAGGAGATACCACTCAATCCAGGGAGGGAATAATCATCAATTTCACGGTTATCGGTAGTGCTGACCCGGGCAGGATAAAATACCGGTCCACCGCCCTGCCAGGTGATCTGATCTGCGTCACCGGCAATCTCGGGGATTCAGGGGGAGGCCTGATCATTCTTCTGGGTGGCATGGATGAGAACTCCGACCCGAATCTCAAGACCCTGGTAAGGGCACATCACCTGCCCAGGCCACACCTGGAAGAAGGGAGGCTCCTGGCTGCTGAAGATGGGGTTCACGCCATGCTGGACCTCTCTGACGGGGTTGATTCCGATATCAGAAGGGTGATGGAAAACTCAGGGGTGGGGGCCGAAATTGAAATCGAGAAACTGCCGGTCTCCCCTGAATTACGAAACGCCTGCAGCCGCTACGGTTGGAACCATTACGAGCTGGCAGCCGCTGGTGGCGAGGATTACTGCCTGATGTGCACGGTTGAAGCTGATTCCTATCGGACAATCGCTGGTGAATTCAGAAAGAGATTCAACAGGGAACTTCATTCCATAGGGCATATAACCAATACCGGAAGGCTTCAATATATGGAAAAAAAAAGAAGTATAGATATTGGAAAGCGGGGATGGGACCATTTCAGGAAATAGCGCGAAATTGCCCCCGCAGGGAATGAGATCATACTTCCAGGTTTGAATTGGACCTGCCGGGGGCTGAATCGGCTGATTTATCCCTGCTGGAAAGATCAGGTGACAAGGTCCTGAGTTTCATTATATGAATTGTCACTCCTGCCCCCACCGCTGCCAGGGCCACCCTGGCGATCCAGCTGCTGACCGCCCAGGCGGCGGAAATACCGAGGGTTACCCACAGAAGGATCAGTACCACAGCTTTGGTTTTTCGGGTAACGGCTTTATAATCCCGATAATTCCTGATATAGGGGCCAAACCAGCGGTGGCTGGTAAGCCATCGATACAACCTCCCGGAACTTCGGATAAAACAGGCGGCTGCCAGGAGTAGAAATGGGGTCGTGGGCAGCAGTGGAAGGAAGATCCCCACAGTCCCGATCCCCACCGAAAATACCCCAGCGATGATAAGAAGTGATTTCCCGATCCTGGATTCAGTCATTATCAGCTTTCCGCTTTCATTTTCATCCGAACAGGTTTCAATCTGCCGGAAGAAGGAACCTGGCAGTTATCTGCCGTCCAGAGCTTTTCTGACCTTCCCGGCAAGCTCTTTCAGAGAAAAAGGTTTCTGAATGAAATTTACCCCTTCATCAAGTATCCCCCGGTGCTCAATGACATCGGAGGTATAACCTGACATGAACAGGACCCGGGCATCGGGGAAGAACACCTTCAGCCTGTCCGCCAGATCACTCCCGTTCATTTCGGGCATTATTACATCGGTGACAATAAGATCTATATGATCTGACAGCTCATCTGCCAGCTCGAGTGCTTCGCCTGGAAACTGAGCGGTAAATACCCTGTAACCAAGCTTCTTCAGCATTCTGGTACCTAGATTCATTATGGCCTCTTCATCCTCCACCAGCAAAACAGCCTCGCCCCTGCTGCGGGGAACACCTTTCTCCCCCTCTTCTTCTTTTTCTGAAAAGTTGCCTCTGTACGAGGGCATATACAACCTGAAAGTACTTCCCTCACCCGGCTTGCTGGAGACATCGATAGACCCATTGTTCTGTTTGATAATTCCGTAGACCGTGGCCAGCCCCAGTCCGGTCCCTCTGCTCTCATCCTTGGTGGTAAAGAACGGCTCGAAGATATTCTCCAGCTCATCTCTCTTCATCCCTCTCCCGTCGTCGCTGACGCTGAGCATGACATACTTCCCTGGCTGAACACCGGTTCGGGCGCCGCAGTAGCTCTCGTCTAACTCTGCATTCCTGGTCTGAATTGTTATCCTGCCGGTTCCATCTGCAGCATCCCGGGCGTTTATACAAAGGTTCGTAATAATCTGATCTACCTGTGACGGGTCCATTCTTATCGGATCAATATCGTTTTCCGGCTGCCACACCAGTTCCATATCCTCTCCTATAAGGCTTCTCAGCATATTCAGTATCCCTGAAATATTCTCGTTCAGGTCGAGAACCTCAGGCTCTATGGTCTGTTTCCGGGCGAAAGCCAGGAGTTTGGCTGTAATATCCCTCGACCTCGAGGCAGCCCTGTGGATCTCGGTAAGATCCGAGTGGAGCGCTTCCTCTGAGCTTATCCTTCCCAGGGCCATTTCAGTATATCCTAGAATTACGCTCAGCATATTGTTGTAGTCGTGCGCCACCCCCCCGGCCAGTCGCCCTACCGATTCCATCTTCTGCGACTGAGCCAGCCGTTCCCGGAGCTCTTCTCGCACCTCCTCGCCCCTTACCCGGGCGGTTATATCGGTGGCAATGCCTATCATCGCTATCGGCTCCCCGGAAGAATCCCTGATAAGGTGTGTACGGCTATCCAGAATAGATCTGTTTCCGCCGGATGAGATATTGACTACCTCTCCGCGCCAGTATCCATTCTTTGTGGTCATCTCAATGATTTCGCGCTGTTTTCCTATCTCATCGTCGGTTCCCCCGTACTCTTCAACCGACAGCCCCACAAGCTCCTCCCTGCTTCTCCCAAGCATCTTACTGCAGGCATCATTTACATAGGTGATCCTACCCTCCAGATCAGTAACGGTAACAACGTCTGTTATCTGGTTTATGGTATGCGCCAAAAATCTCAGATGCCTATCATCCTTCTTCAGTTCCGTTACATCCCTGACCGTGCAGATCATCCCAAGGAAATCGCTGCCCTCCAGAATTGGGATCAGCCACCCGTTCTGCCAGGAATCCCTTCCGGCGGGGGTTTCCACTTTCACTTCGTACCATACCGGTTTCTGTTTCTTCTTTGCCTCCAGATAATATTCCCTCACTTCACCTGAAGTCTCCTCACTGAAATCGGTAAAAATATTCTTTCCGCATATCAGGTCTTTTGAAATCCCGGCAATATCCTCCATCCTCCTGTTGCAGAACAGAATCTCGTCATCCCGGTCAGTCACCCAGATACCGTCCTGCACACCCTCTATGATATTCTCATAAAAATCCCTTGTCTCAATCAGGCTCTGCTCCCATCTGACCTTCTCACTGATATCCATGTGGTTTCCGACCATCAAAACAGCACCGCCCCGGCTGTCTCTCTTCACCACCTCTCCATGGGAAAGGACATATATGTAACTGCCATCCCTGCGCCTGAGGCGGAATTGGTTCTCGTATGGACCCTCCCTATTCTTCAACCAGCTTTCCGCTCTATCAAGAGCACCGGCGAGGTCATCCGGGTGAATAAGCTTCTTCCAGCTTTCGTAACTGGCTTCGAATTCACCGGTCTCATATCCGAGCATCTGATAATACCTGGGGCTGAAGGTAAGCTTGCCGGTTTCGAAATTCCAGTACCAGATTCCGTCAGTGGTCGCAGCCAGAGTATACCTGAGTCTTTTTTCACTCTCCCGCAGTTTATTCTCCACTTTCCTGCGGGCGGTAATATCAAGAAAAGTTGAATAGACCTGAAACGGCTTCTTTTCGCCTTCTCTGAATTGCGGAACGGAATTAACAATGATCCATACATAACTGTTCCTGCGGGGATTGAATACGCCCATGGTAAAATCAAGCACCGGCTCTCCGGTTCTGAGCACAATCATCGACGGGTGCTGATCCCCTGGAAGCTCCTCTCCACTCTCGTTCACCGCCTTCCATTCCGGATCGCTGGAGGTTCTTCCGTTGATCTGGTCAACAGTCAACCCCAGAATCCGCTCAGCGGCAGGATTGGCAGAGGTTATTTCGCCCCTGGCGTTCTGGTAGACCACCCCCTGCACCAAGGTCTCGAAGAGGCTGCGGTACCTTTTCTCACTATCAATCAGGGCCACCTCCGCTTCCTTCCTCTTGGTTATATCCTCCCCGGAGCTGAGTATCCCTGTCACCTCACCGCTCTCATTCCTCAACAGGGAATTATGCCATAGTATGGTCTTCTCTTTCCCATCCCTTGTTACCACCTTCCCCTCCACCAGATTCAGCCCGGTGGTTTCTCCGGCGATGATCTTTCTGAAGATATCGCCTACTTCATCCCTGTTTCTCTCCGGCAGGCATCTCTCGAACCAGTCCTCTCCCAGAAGATCCGGTGGCTCATACCCGAGCACGCGGTGCCCGCTGTCATTGAGCAGCACTATCCTGCCCTCTCTGTCCAGCGATATGATTATCTCGGCGGCAATATTCAGGTACCTCTCAGCATCCTGCCTGCTCTTTTCAATCTCTCTACCTGCTCGCTTCATTTCCGTTATATCCAGCGCCGTGAAGGTTACACCCTTTGAGAGATCTGAACTGTCCAGGGGGCTGGAGCTGAGAAGAACATCAATGACCTCTCCATCTCTTCTCCTGAAACGGGTTTCAACAGTACCGGTCCCTTCTCTTTTTATCTGGCCGTACTTCTCCACTCCGACATATTCATAATCGCTGTCGGTGGGATATATCATCCTGGCATTTTCCCCGGCAAGCTCTTCTCTGGTGTAGCCGAGCATATCGCAGAAACGTTCGTTAACCTGCCTGAATACCCTGTCAACCACCACTCCTATCCCGACTGGGGCGGCGCGTAGGATACTCCGCTGAAAATTCTCGCTCGCCCTGAGTTCTTCATCGGCAATTTTCCTCTCCGTTACATCCTTCAGGGTATGGATACAGCCGTCATACTCTCCGGTAGAATCAAGCACAGGGTCCGCTGCCACCTCATACCATTTCTCACCCAGCCGCAACTGCATTGTTTCACGCCCGAGGCTGCGCATCGCTTCTATCCTGGGGCATCCCAGCACTGGTTCATCCGTGCCGTGAACGATTTCCCAGCAATACCTACCCGCCATTTCTCCTGCTTCAAGGCCGAACAAGAGCTCTGCGGTCCGGTTTGAGCGGATTATTCTATGATTTCTGTCCAGGACCAGGATCGCATCATTGGTGCTGGCAAAGGTCCTCTCCCAGTCCCTGCTAATCCTGGCCAGCTCGTCCTGTTCTTTTCTGCTGGCGTTGATCCGGCGGGCGATCTGAATGGCTCCGATAACTTTGCCGCTCTCATCATGAATAGGAGAACCCTCACTCATCCACACATGCCCGGTTCCGGGCCGGCAATCCCGATTTTCCGGAGTCAGCTCAGCCCGGGTGGTTTTGCCGGTTTTAATGGCCCGCAATACCGGGCAATCGCTGCATGGTCCCTTCAAGCCCCAGATAGAATAGCACTTTCTGCCCTCTATCTCATCTTCGGAAAACCCGGCCATTTCTCTGCAGCGGCTGTTTGCCCAGAGAATATTGTTTTCGGTGTCGAGAATCATTATTACCGCGGGGAAATGCTCCAGCAATTCCGCCGCCGGCATTTCAGATATTTCGCTTATTTTCATAATATTCCCCGTCCCGGCTGGAAAATCAGTCAGGCGCCAACTGAATTAACCGATCCTCCATTAATTTAAAGGATCGACTACAAAACATGCATATAACAGTTTAAATCTATTACTTATAGATTCGGCTGTAAAGTTCAATAACTTAGCATAACTTTACCGCGGGGGGTGTTAACGGCTTTTGCCTGAGGGATCGATTCAGTAATTGGCGGGAGGGGATCTTCCCCCCTCCCGCAATCTATTCAACAGATAGTTCTTACCGTATTACTTGCCCTGTAATACCTCTTTCTTCTCCTTCATGCTCATTGAGGCCCAGTTGCTGTAGAGCCTCCAGCGCCGGTCGATATCCTCCTGGGCATGCTGGAGGAGCTTCTTCGCCACTTCCGGGGTGGCCTTCTTGAGAGAACGGTACCTGTTCTCGTTATAGATGTACTCTTCCAGGGGAATGCTGGGTTCCCTGGAATCGAGCTGCAGCGGATTCTCCCCCTTCTCAAACAGGCGCGGATCGTATCTCAGAAGTGGCCATGCGCCTGACTTGACCGCTCTCTTCTGCTGGTCGGGGCCGTTTATCAGGTTGTAACCCTGGCCGATACAGTGCGAATACGCTATGATAAGAGACGGGCCGTCATAGCTTTCCGCCTCCCGGAAAGCTTTTATGGTCTGCGATTCGTTCGCCCCTATCGCCACCCTGGCAACATAAACACTGCCATATACCATCGACATCATGGCCAGGTCCTTCTTGGGGGTTCTCTTACCGCCGGCAGCGAACTTCGCTATAGCGCCCATGGGGGTCGCCTTGGACATCTGGCCGCCGGTGTTGGAATATGTCTCGGTATCAAGGACCAGTATATTTACATCTCTCTGCTGGGCGATAACGTGATCCAGTCCTCCGTATCCGATGTCGTAAGCCCAGCCATCTCCGCCCAGGATCCAGACGCTCTTTCTTGCCAGTACATCAGCAAGCCCCAGGAGGTCTTTCGCTTCTGCTGAATTCATACTCTGGAGCTTTTTCTTGAGCTCCTCGATATTCTCTCTCTGCTCGAAGATTCCGCTCTCATCCGACTGGTCGCAGTTCTTTATCCTGGAAGCAAGATCGCTTCCTATATCAGAGGAGAGCCGGTCCACCAGTTCCAAGGCATAGGTACGCTGCTTGTCCAGGGCAAGCCGGAATCCGAAACCGAATTCCGCGTTGTCCTCGAAGAGTGAGTTGCTCCAGGTAACTCCCCTTCCCTCGCTGTTGGTGGTATACGGGGTAGCGGGCAGGTTCCCTCCGTAGATCGAGCTGCATCCGGTAGCGTTGCCTATCAGGGCCCGGTCACCGAACAGCTGGGTAAGCAGCTTCACGTAAGGTGTTTCGCCGCAGCCGGCACATGCTCCCGAGAACTCGAACAGCGGCTCCAGGAACTGTACTCCCCTGGTGCTCTTCTGGTTGACTTTATCCCTGTCCACATATGGAATACCAAGGAAGAATTCCCAGTTCTCTTTCTCCTGCTCGCGGATGGGAGGCTGCATCTCCATATTGATCGCCTTCTTCCCCTCCTCCTCCTTGTTTTTGGCCGGGCAGTACCTTACGCACAACCCGCACCCGGTGCAATCCTCCGGGGCAATCTGAAGGGTGTACTTCATCCCCTTGAATTCCTTGGCCCTGGCGTCGGTTGACTTGAATGATTCAGGGGCATCGGAGAGGATTTCAGGATCGTAGACCTTGGACCGGATGGTGGCGTGGGGGCAGAGCAGTACGCATCTGCCGCACTGAACGCAGGTATCCGGATCCCATACCGGGATCTCCAGCGCGATATTACGCTTTTCCCATTTGGTGGTACCCGGAGGGAAAGAACCGTCCTCAGCGAAAGCGCTTGAAGGAAGCTCGTCCCCTTCCTTGGCTATCATCTTTCCGATAACTTCTCTTACATATTCGGGGGCCTCCTGCGGTACCGGCGGTATCATCTCCCTTTCACTGGTGGGCTGGTCCGGAACATCTATTCTGTGCAGATTCTCCGGGGCCTTGTCCACCGCTGCATAGTTCATGTTGACAATCTTATCGCCCTTGCTCCCGTAGGTCTTCTTGATGAACTTCTTGATCAGGTCGTACGCTTCCTCCGGGGGAATGACCTCGCTGAGTTTGAAGAAGCAGGTCTGCATTATGGTGTTGATTCTCGGGCCCAGCCCGATCTCCTTGGCGATAGAATAGGCGTCTATCACGTAGAACTCCAGTTTCTTGTCAATGATGGTCTGCTGGACCTCCCTGGGAAGCATATCCCATGTCTGGTCGGAAGGATGGGGGCTGTTCAGAAGGAATACTGCTCCATCCTTGGCAGTCTTCAGGACATCCAGCCGTTCCATGAAGGCGAACTGGTGACAACCCACGAAATCGGCCTTCTTTACCAGATAGGGGGAATGGATCGGGTCCGGTCCGAACCTCAGGTGAGAGACGGTCAGCGAACCGGCCTTACGGGAGTCATATACGAAATATCCCTGGGCGTAGTAATCTGTGCCCTCCCCGATTATCTTGATAGAATTCTTGTTAGCGCCCACCGTACCGTCGGAACCGAGGCCGTAGAATACCGCCCTGGTAAGGCCTTCGTGCTCTATCACGAAATCCTCCTCGTATTCTATACTGCTGCCGGTGATATCCTCTTCGATACCGACGCAGTAATGATTCTTGGGCTTATCCTTCTTCATCTCTTCGAAAGCACCCATCACCATACCGGGTGTAAACTCCTTGGAAGATAGACCATACCGCCCCCCTGTTACTCTGGGTATACTCTCGAAGTGCTCCGCGGCGCCGTTCTCCTCCTCATGAAGAGCTGTTACAATATCCTCGTAGAGGGGTTCTCCCAGCGCACCCGGCTCCTTGGTCCTGTCCAGGGCGGAGATTATCCTGGCCGAGGGAGGAAGTGCCCTGATGAAATGTGTTCCGGAGAATGGCCGGTAGAGCCTTACTTTCAGAAGTCCTACCTTCTCCCCCTTCTCCTGGAGGTAATCGACCGTTTCCTGGACTGTCTCCGCTCCGGAGCCGATAATGGCAATCACCCTGTCAGCTTCGGGATGACCGTAATACTGGAATATCTCATACTTTCTGCCCACTACCTCCTCGAACTTCTTCATTACATTTATCACAATCTGGGGGCAGGCATGGTAATACGGATTCACTGTCTCGCGCGCCTGGAAGAATGTATCGGGATTCTGAGCGGTTCCTCTTATGAAAGGCTTATCCGGGGAGAGGGCCCTCTCCCGGTGTTCTCTTACCAGCTTATCATCTATCATGGCCCGGAAATCTTCGTCGCTCAGAAGCTCCACCTTGTTGATCTCGTGAGAGGTCCTGAACCCCTCGAAGAAATGCAGGAAGGGTACTCTCGATTCCAGGGTGGCCGCCTGCGATATCAGGGTCATATCCATTGCCTCCTGAACCGAATTAGAGGCCAGAAGAGCGAACCCGGTCGAGCGGGTGGCCATAACATCGCTGTGGTCCCCGAAGATGGAAAGGGCGTGGGTGGCTACTGTCCTGGCAGAAACGTTAAGAAGGGCCGGGGTCAGCTCGCCAGCTATCTTGAACATATTGGGCATCATCAGAAGAAGCCCCTGCGATGCGGTGAAGGTGGTAGTCAGCGCTCCCCTCTGCACCGATCCGTGAACAGCTCCGGAAGCTCCTCCCTCACTCTGCATCTCCACCACATCGGGCACGGTACCCCACATATTCTTTCTTCCCTCAGCGGACCATTTGTCGGCCAGCTCTCCCATCGGTGAAGAAGGTGTTATCGGGTATATCGCGATCACCTCGTTGACCTTGTGGGCAGAGTGCGTAGTCGCTTCGTTTCCGTCAATGGTAACCACTTTCCTGCTCATTAACATCACCAGTCCTTATTGTAAAAAGAGTTCATAAATTGTTACATTCTCGATTTTGAACAAAAAAGGGGAACAATTCAGTTCCTCGCACAATTTAGGATAATAATTATAAGCTGAAAGTCGAGAGAAAAATATTATTTTCCGGCCTTTTTCCCGCTCCGGCCGAAAAGAGGATTCAGCCCCGGGACTGCTCACTTAGATTAATGAACGGTTGTATCCGATAGAAACTGAGATAATATTGTCATATTCCGAATCTTCGAGAAAGAGGTATGTGTAATCGAATTTCAGGTCGACCGGCACATCTATACCGAATCCGCTGAAAGGTATATCGGCCCCGGCTCCCAGAGCGGGATTAAACCTGTTTTCAACACCCCACACCGGGTCATTGCCTCCACCCACCCTGAGATATGCCCACTGGTACAATCTTCCCTCTATCCCGAACCCGTAATAGTCCCTGTCAAAATCATCCTCCCGGTCATCATAGTTGAGATACCGGCGGTACTCTCCGGCAAACAGCAGCCTCAGCATCTCTTCGTCAGATTCAACTCTCCTGGCCAGCTGGTAGGAAAAGCCCAGCCTGAGAAATCGGGGAAGCTCGATTTCACCCAGGTTTGAATAACTTAATTTGCCACCGGTATTCTGGACGGAAAGCCCCAGGCAAAAGTGGTCATTGAACGTGGTTCTGTCGAAAAAACCATTCAGGCCGTAAATAATGCCCAGGTCGAAGAGATAGGCGCCTTCATAGTCGTACCCGGGCAGGTAATTCCGGTTGTGGTATTTAATGGCTGCACCCGCCTTTAGGCCCCCGTATATATCGGCAGCCAGGGCGGCGGTCATGGTATGCCAGTATGGCTCAAAAACCCCCTCCAGTGCCCCTTGCGGAGTATAGATTGTGGATACCGACTCGAACCTTCCCTGCTCGAGCCTGGTATAATCCAGGGCCAGACCCACCCGGCCCAGGTTGATGACCGCCCCGGTGGAATAAAGACAGGCTTCTTGGCCGTAAATCATGCTTCGGTTCGAATCGAGGTAATCCATGAATCTCCGGCTGTAATATCCTTTTACTCCCGGTTCATCCGAGAAGGCGGCCGGGTTGGACCTGAAAGAGGTAACCCGGTATGGGTCGGCAACACATGCCGCTCCCATGGCTATCCCGGCGGCGGAAGAGGAGATATCGAGCGAGCTGAAACCGGGGGGCTGTTTATGGGGTTTCACACTCTCGAATGGTTCTGCCGCCCCAGCGGATGGCACCCTTACCATTAACGGTGCAGCTGACGCAAATATAACGAATATAACCTTCAGAATCTGCCTCATCTTCTATTCCCTTCAACGGATACCGCCTTCCGCGTTCACTTTCAGAACCCCATCGTTTTCGCCTTCTCCCATATACAGCGTAATATGCGGGAACGGTATCTCAATCCCTTCCTCATCGAATCTCTTCTTTACCAGCCGGCGGTACTCCCTGGCGGTGTTCCACTGCTCTATCGGTTTGGTCTTGAACCTTACCTTGATATTCACCGATGAATTTCCAAAGCTGTCCAGGCCTATCACTTCCATCGGCTCCAGAATCTTCTGCCCGAATTTCTCGTCCGATCGTATCTGCTCTCCGACCTCCCTGAGGACTTCGATCACCCTGTCGACATCCTCCTTATAGGCAACCCCGATCTCTATCAGGGCCCGGGAGTATTCCCTGGTGAAATTGGTAACCACAGTTACCTCGCCGTTAGGGACTATATGTACCTTTCCCTCGAAATCCCTGATCACAGTTATCCTCAGATTCATCGACTCTACCAGGCCGGCCTTGCCCGCTATCTCCACCACGTCCCCCACATTCATCTGGTTCTCCAGCAGCATGAAGAACCCGCTAATTACATCCTTGACAAGGCTCTGTGCTCCAAATCCTACCGCCAGCCCCACTATTCCGGCGCCTGCCAGAAGCGGAGCTATATCTATCCCCAATTCCTTCAGGACCATCAGAACGGCAGCTATCAGAACAGCTACCCTGATTGTAGTTTCGATAAGGCCTGAGAGGGTCTCGGCCCTCTTGGTCCCCTCAACGGTTCCCTTTTTTCCTGTCTCGAATTTCGCCTTGGACCTTCTTATTATTACCCGGAAAATACGGATAACGATAAAAGCGCCCACCAGGATAGCGAAAATTCTGATTCCGCCACTCAGCGCGAAGTCCTTGAGAGATTCCAGGAATTCATTCATATCGATCCTCCTTTAATTCAGGCGGGCGGAACTATTAATTATCATTGCTTTGCTCATCCAGCCTTCCCCTGCTCTTAAACATGGTGTAGAGGCCTCCCAGACCTACCACAAATAAGATACCGGCCTGTATCCAGGTTTTCGGGGTTATATCGGAAACCAGAGAAAGCACTGCCACGGAGCATACTATCAGAACCCCGTAGATCAGATACATAACCTTACGCGCTCTCATCCTGGTAACCGGAGTATCCTTTCCAAACAGTTTATTATAGAGCATAAGCCCGAACATGGTGACCACACCCAGGAGCGAGAAGACCAGCCAGAAGTTCCTGAGCTCTCCCCCCACCCCCGCTTTGCCGACCAGAGGATTCAGAAAGGCCTTGTACATCTCCCCTCCCACATTTGAGCCGACCAGCGAGCCTATCACTCCGTAAAGAAACGCGTACCCCATGTATACCGCTTTCTTATCCTCCGGAGCCACCAGCCCTATATAGCTGTAATATTTGGGATGGCAGGTCATCTCCCCTATGGAGAATATCGCCATCCCCAGAACGAAAATCCAGGCGTACTGCGACATGGCCAGGCAGAGGAATCCCATCGACCCGATCAGGATCCCCACCACCATGGTAGGAAGAGCCTTGAACTTCTTTACTATGATATTAACGAATATCTGAAGGAGCACTATGGTACCGGCGTTGATTACTGTTACATGCTCCGCGTCGAAATGGAACCCCTCTATACCGATCCTCGCGAAGAAGTTATTCACCGGTGCGGGATCTATGAAATCTCTCAGATACCACAGGACGGTACCGAAGTTCTGAAAGTAAATAATCCAGAAGCATGAATATACGAAAATAAGCAGCATGAACCTGGCGTCCGAAAGAACAGTCAGTGCCCCCGAGAGGACCTCCTTGAGTTTCTTGCTGCTCTTCGGTTTGGGCGGATCCCGGTACAGAAACAGGGTTGGAATAATCATAAGGGCGCAGTATATTCCGCTGGCGATGAACACATATCTCCAGGAAAATCCTCTCAGCCATCCGGCTACCAGGGGCGCGACCAGCGCGCCCAGATTGATCATCCAGTAGTACAGCCCGAATCCGAACCCGGAGGTCTCCTCATCGGTAGTGCGGGCGACCGTCCCGGAGATAATCGGTTTGAACAGACCGCTTCCGGTGGCCATCAGGAGCAGAGTAGCGAATATCACCCCGTAGCTGGTAACCTCCCCCGAGAGGAAATACCCGGCGGAGAGGAGCGAAAAGGCGGCGAGCAGCATTCTTCGATATCCGTACCGGTCGGCAAGAGCTCCACCCAGGATGGGAACCACGTACGTAACCGCGTAGACTACCCCCTGGAGAAGGCCCACTCTGTCCTCTGCGAACCCGAGCCCTCCTCCCACCTTGTCAGTGAGATAACGGGCCAGAAGGGCATTGAGGCCGTAATAGGCACCCCTCTCAAAGAGTTCCATTACGTTGGCAAGCCAGAAGGTCCGCGGGAATGACCTGATAAATCCAAAGCGGGAGCTTTTATCCTGCATACTGATTCCTCTTTCGCTCAGATTCGAAATTCGCTGATTGTCATACTACTTCCTATAACTGCCGCCGGTATCAACGATATCCTGGCATTTTCTACTATAATATCAGAATGATGGAAGTTTTTTAAAGCAAAAAGAGCTGATACCCCCGCTCGAGGTATGCTCCAGAGCAATAGTTCAGCTCTTCTCACCGCGATCAGTAATGGTAGCCGATATCCACCATCCCGGTATCGGGGCCATGGTCAGTCGTGGTGATCCTGTCGACAACCCCCAGTGATTCGGCGGCAGCGCTTCCAGCTTTAACGCAGGGGATGTCGGAGGCCTGACCGCATAATGTCTCGCTGAGGTAATAATTCCCCTCCGGCCCGGTCATCCATATCGGGTCCTGGTCTATGTTGCCTGTCCCGCTGTAACCTCCCTGCACTAACGAATGGGTTATATCCGGAACTGAACTCATGAAATCATATTGGTGATAACAGGCGAGCTGATGCGGTTGAAGATACCCCCCTCCGCGGCCGGAGGCGGTATTACCTGTCAGGGTGCAGAGAATTATCTTTGTGTTATTCTCGTAATTATAGATCCCCCCTCCGTCCGATGAAGCTCAGTAATCCTGATTTTACAATTAGCTGATAATACCGGTCAATAAATTAGTACAGATAAAGGTTCCCCTTTTATCTAACAGGGGGTTATCCACAAACGGCGCTGGCGGTAAAAATTCTGCCACCCGGGGGCTCTCTTTCCATCAATATCCCCGCATGAGCTCTCAGCAACTGATAATCCGGAAGCAATTTATTCCTGAAAGCAGCGGTTTCTTCCGTTAGCGAAAGCTCTGGGACTGAACAGCATGAGAGAGAAGCCGGGGTGGGTAAACCTTTTAGATGGTGGTACATTAATTGCTGGACCGGAAACCTGTAAAGATGGTTTTTCAGGGATAATTAGGTTTGTAAATAACTGGAGAATAGTTTACAGTAATCGAAACTGTCGTTGCGGACTATTTAAAGGATTCTAAGAAAGGAGTCGAATTATGAACCGCAAACTCGCAGTGATATCTCTTCTGACAATCGCAGCATTCCTGTTGACAGGGTGCAGCGGAGAGGACGGGGCGGTTGGTCCTGAGGGAGATAAGGGTGATCCCGGCTCTCCCCAGCCGATCAAGGTTCTGATAGCTGGAGCTAACAATGCAAGCAGCATAAGGGTTATGGTCACCGAAGCTACCAGAATGGAGCTGTTCCCCATAGGAACCGAAATCGACTACATGTCGGTTTCAGCCACAACACCGGACCTTGCCACCCTCAATGAGTATGACGCAATCCTTCTTCACAGCAACTCTGGTTACTACGAACCAGCAGCTTTCGGAGATATCCTGGCTGACTATGTTGATGGAGGAGGGGGTCTGGTAATAACGCAGTTCTCCTTCTCAACCAGCTGGGCGCTGGGTGGAGAGATAATGACAGCCGGTTACTGTCCCTTCCAGGTTGACGATTCTGCGGACTTATCAGGGGACAGGATAATCGATGATGACTCCATTTCATTCCCCATTCATCCGATCTTCAACGGCACGGACATTACAGATATCTCTTTCTGGTCAAACATCAACTTCTCAACTCCTACGCTGGATGCAGGGGCGACCCTGGTGGCAGCGGATACGGAGGGAGGCAATGCTATCGCTGTTAACACCGACGGAAACATCGTAGCGATGAATCATTACGCTCTCCAGCTTAATGAAACCTACTTCTATGCTTCCAAAATCATGGCGAACGCCTGCCTGTTCGTGGCGGGGGCGTACTAGGAATATCAGGCATTTTCAATCAGAAACCCCGTCCGGGCGGAAAACCCGGGCGGGGTTTCTTCTCTGACATTCTATTAAAGGATGGAAAGCAACCGGAGAATTTACAGAATCTTCGTCACTTCTCCAGCTTCTTCCTGGTATACGGCACCAGGCCGCCGGCGTCGAAGATCTCCTGGGCCTTGCCTGAGAGGGGGCTGAAACTGAATTCCTTCTCCCCTATCATTACGGTGCCTTTCTCCAGGTCGAGGGTGGCTTCGCTCTTCTCCAGCTTCTCCCTGTGATCCCGGGCATACTGGGATGCTTCGGGGCACTCTATGGCGTAAAGAGCCTGATTGATGGCGTTACGGTAATATATCCTGGCGAAGGAGGCCGCTATAATCGCCTTTACCCCGGCGTATTTAAGTGTCTTGACCGCCTGCTCCCTGCTGGAACCGCAGCCGAAATTACCACCTGCAATAATGATATCTCCATCCTCGACCTGCTCTGCGAAGGAGGGATCGTAATCCTCCAGGGCGTGGGAGGCCATTTCCCGCTCGTCAAACAGTTCGTAGGTATATTTCCCCGGGTAGATAACATCTGTGTTGATATCATCGTCGTTAAGTATCCACATTCTGCCTTTCAGCTTCATTTCTTCTCCTTCTATATATATGGTGAGACTATCCTGCCTTCCAGGGCCGAAGCGGCCACCGTGGCCGGGCTGGCCAGGTAGACTCCGGTATCCTCCCGGCATCCCATTCTTCCCTTGAAGTTCCTGTTGGCGGTGGAGATGCAGTTTTCACCCGGTGCCAGAACCCCCCCGTAAGCGCCCAGGCAGGGCCCGCACGCCGGCACAGCTATCTGGGCTCCTGACTGTAGAAGCTTTCCAATCAATCCCTCCTTATCGGCCTGCTGCATCTCTTTTCTGGAAGCCGGATAGACCAGCAGCCTTACTCCGCTTTTGATCCTGCGGCCGTCCAGGATTTCAACAGCCTGTCTGAGGTCTTCCAGCCTTCCGTTAGTGCATGTCCCCAGAAGGGCTACATCAATGACTGTCTCTTCCAGCTCCGAGACCGGCACTACATTATCAACCTTGTGGGGTCTGGCAACCTGTGGAGTTATCCCGGCAAGGTCTATCTCCATTTTCTTCTCATAGAGGGCATCGTCGTCCGGGTACAGGGGATCATACTCCTTCACCCCCGCACCGGAGAGCCATTCCTCTGTAACCTTGTCGAACGGAACCATCCCCGCCTTTGCCCCCATCTCGGCTGCCATGTTGCAGATAGTCATCCGTCCGGAGATATCCATGTTCTCGACTCCCGCGCCGTGAAATTCCACCGCTTTGTAGGTTGCCCCGTCAGCCGAGACCTTCCCTATAATATAAAGGATTATATCCTTTGCGACTACACCGCGGGGAGCTTCTCCGCTGAGCTCAATCCTGAAGCTCTCCGGCACCTTAAGCCAGGTCTCCCCCAGCGCCCAGACACTTGCGGTCTCGGTTCTTCCGATCGGAATACCGGCAGCGCCGAACGCTCCGTGGGTGGTGGTATGGGAATCAGAACCGAATATTACCACTCCCGGCTTCACATGCCCGTACTCGGGCAGGACCTGATGGCATATTCCTGTTCCTCCTTCATAGAAATGCCTGATACCCTGCCGCGCAACAAACTCACGTATCATGGTGTGATTCTTTGCTTTCTTCTCATCCGGCGGAGGCACCGCGTGGTCCAGGGCGATGAAAATCCTGTCCGAAGCCCAGACCTTCTTCCCGCCGAGCTTCTCGAATATACCGAGAATGGCTGCTGAATTATCATGTGAGAGTATCCTGTGGGGTCGAGCGAAGACGATATCACCGGCCGAGACAGAATCGCTGCCCGAAGAACGCGCCAGAATCTTCTCTATCATTGTCGATCCCATATCAACCTTCCTCTCCTGAATAGGCGAATAAACCTCCAGCCCTGTAGATATCCACCTGAACCGCAGGAGGTTTTTCCGCGGTAATAATATCGCCGTTGGAACGGGTCAGAGTCCCCTCGCTGAAATTTATCTCCAGCTCTTCACCCTCTTCCAGAGAATCCGCCGTCAGTTCCGGAATCTCCAGGAAGGGGAACCCGGAATTTATGATATTCCTCTTGTATATCGCGCCGGTGGACCTGGTAATGACCATCCCGACTCCCAGGGATATGAAACAGTCCACCGCCTGCTGGCGGCTGGAGCCGCACCCGAAGTTGCCGCCGGCTATGATAATGTCGTTCTCCTCGACACTGCCTGCGAAATCTTCGTAACCCTCCAGGGTCTCGAAGGTGTGCTTTCCCATTTCCTCCAGGCTGGTAATGGAAAGATATTTATTATGGAAAATCATATCGGTATCGATATCATCCATAAGCTCACCCCCGGAAGTGGTGATCAGCCGAACCGATCCACGGATGATATCTCCGGTACCGGAGGGGGCGCCGGAGACGGCACTCTCCCTTGGCCTTACCTTTTCATCTTCTCCTTCGCTCTCACTCAACCATGAGATAATGGAAAGCTCGGGGCAATCCTCAAATTCCTCATCGGTGACGAAATCGATCAGGTCCGCGGATAAGTTCAGCGGGGACCTTATCTCTCCGGCAATTACCGATGCCGCCGCGGTGGCGGGGCTTACCAGGTAGGTCTCTCCCTTTCCCTGCTTGCCGGCAAAGTTCCGGTTGGAGGTGGACAGCTGTATCTCACCTCTGCCTACCATCCCGATCTGGCCGGAGGCGCATCCGCCGCACCCCGGATTGCTGATAATGGCTCCCGCCCTGCTGAAGATATCCAGGATCCCCTCATTGAGCATCCTGCTGTATACCTCATATGTGGCCGGCACCACCTTCAGTGTCACACCCTCCTTTATCCTGTTATCCTTCAGAATGGAGGCGGCGTGTACCATATCCTCGAACCTACCGTTGGTGCAGGAAGCCAGAACAGCGGTATGAATGCGGGTCCCCTCCACCTCGGAAACCGGTTTGACGTTGGATGGGCTGAAGGGACAGGCAGCCAGCGGTTCTATCGCGGAGAGGTCCAGGGTAACTGTTCTCTCGTATTCTGCCCCGGGATCGGCGGTAACCTCTTCCGGCTCAAACCCAGAGCGCTTTTCTATATATCTTCTAATGCCGTCATTAAGGGGGATCATGGCGGCTATAGCCCCCATCTCCGTCGCCATGGACGCAACCGTGATCCTTCCGGCCAGGCCCAATGATTCGGCACCCGGACCGCTGAACTCTATCACCTTCCCCAGCGCGCCAGCGGAACCGAGCTCCCTGATAACCGCAAGAGTTATATCCTTTGCGCTAACCGGGAACCGCACGGAACCCTCCAGGACCACTTTCATGGAGCCGGGTACCTCGAACCAGTTCCTCCCCTGCGCCCAGATATAGGCAATATCCCGGTCTCCCATACCCTGCCCGAAACAGTTAACAGCGCCCATGATGTTCAGGTGGCTGTCGGTACCGACGAAAATCTCGCCGGGCATGGCCAGTCCCCTCTCTATGGCCACGTGTGAGCCGATACCGGCCGCGGTATCAAAAACCCTCACCCCGGTCTCTTCCGCAAAGTCACGGCAGGTCTGCTGGTTATCGGCGTAACCGGTGTCCCTAGCCGGAACATTGCAGTCAAAGGTGAAAAAGGTCCTGGACCTGTCATCTATGTAGGGTGGGTGATAATACTTCTTCAGGTTGTTGACTACACTGGCCCCTCCGAAGTCTCGGGCGGTCCGCCTGTCAATTCCTATCCAGGTTACGTCACCCGCCTTAACCTCCCTGCCGGCATGCCTTGAGAGTATCTTCTCGATTATTGTCTGTGCCATCTCTACCACCTTCGATAATTACCGGGTCGAAAAAACTACAGATTCCTTATTACCTCTTCAGCCACCTCCAGGGTGGTATTGTCGCCACCCATATCGTAGGTCCTGACCTTCGCGTCGCTTATCACCTTTGATATCGCCTTATCCAGCCTGGCGGCGCGGTCCGCCTCTCCCAGATGCTCCAGCATCAGGCGGGTAGTAATAAGCATCGCTGTGGGATTGACCTTGTACTGGCCGGCATACTTCGGCGCGGAGCCGTGGGTAGGCTCGAACAGGGCGAAATCCTTTCCTATGTTGGCGGAGGCGGCGAAACCGAGCCCGCCCACCAGCTGAGCCGAAAGATCGCTTATGATATCCCCGAACATGTTGGAGGCGACCAGGACCGAGTAATCTTCGGGATTCTTCACCAGCCACATGCACATGGCATCGACGTTGGTCTCCCAGAGCTCGATTCCGGGATAATCTCTGGCAATCTTTCGGGCCTCTCTTACCATCAGCCCGCTGGTCTCGCGGATTACATTCGGCTTCTCAACCACCGTGACGGTGGGGTATCCCATTTTCTTTGCGTATTCGAAGGCTCCCCGCACTATCCTCTGACATCCCTTCCTGGTGAATATCCTGCAGCTTATCGCCAGGTCCTTGCCGTCTACTTCCATGAAGCGGGCAAACTTGGGGTGGGATTCATTAAGGGCATTCTTTATCTTGTCCTCCACCGGGTGAAATTCCACTCCCGCGTAAAGGCCCTCGGTATTCTCTCTGAACACCACCAGGTCAATTCCATCCTTGAAGTTCAGCGGGTTGCCGGGATAGGCCTTGCAGGGCCGCATATTGGTATGAAGATCGAATTTCTGCCGCAGGGCAACAATAGGGCTGTAGTACTTGTATCCCTTACCCTGCAGTGAGCTGTCCAGCTCCTCGTTGGCTTCGTCACGCGGTTTTGATGTTATAGCCCCGAACAGGCAGCAGTCAGACTCCCTGCAGAGCTCTATAGTCCTGTCCGGGAGGGGATTACCCTCAGATTTCCAGAACTCCCACCCTACATCACCGGGCTTGTACTCCGCCTCGAAATCGAGCGCGTCCAGAACCATTCTGGCCGCTTCCATAACGTCGTTTCCGACTCCGTCGCCGGGCAACCATGCTATCTTGTACATCTATTCCTCCTTCTCTGTTATAAACAAGGAGCTGCCCCACCTTCTCTGGTGGGCAGCTCCAGGTATCTGATTATTGCACTATCCCGCATAGTTCCATATCAAACAGGAACCGGCCTATTCCTCCGGGAGTTCTACGAAACCTTCATTCTGCAGGCAGAGGAAGGATTCGCGGGCATTCTTGATAGTCTTCGCTGCCATATCGAAGAGCTCCTCGCGGCTGAAGTCAAGCCTCGCCACGCCCTGTTCTATCGCTTTCCTTCCGACTGCGGCAGCCTCCCTGGGGAACACTTCCCACTCATCCATGGTGGGGATAAGGTAATCTTCGGTCATCCCCTTGTCTTCGGCACACCTGGCCAGCTCCTCGGCGGCGGCCACGCACATCTCATCGGTGATTGTCTTCGCCCTGACATCCAGGGTGCCCCGGAAAATCCCGGGGAATCCAAGTGAATTATTTACCTGGTTGGGGAAATCGCTCCTTCCGGTTGCAACTATCCTCGCCCCGGCTGCCTTGGCATCCCAGGGCCACATCTCCGGGATAGGGTTGGCACAGACGAATACTATGGCATTGTCAGCCATGGAGGAGACCCATTCCTTCTTAATCACATCGGGACCGACCCTGGAAAGGGCTATCAGAACATCCGCACCCTTCATCGCTTCGGGGATACCTCCGGTAAGCCCCTCCCCGTTCGATTTCTGGGCCATCTCCCATTTCTCCTTGTACTTATCCTTGAGCTCATCCTCGCGGCTCTGGTGCAGGATCCCCTTGCTGTCGCACATCACAATATTCTCCGGTTTGACCCCGGCCACTATTATCATTCTGGCGATGCAGATATTGGCCGCTCCTGCACCCACCATGGCGATCTTTACATCTGATATCTTCTTGTCCACTATCTTGAGTGCGTTGATCAGACCGGCCACGGTGACAGCCGCGGTGCCCTGCTGATCATCGTGCCATACAGGGACGTGGCACTCTTCTCTCAGTGTATCCAGTACCCTGAAACACTTCGGCTGGGATATATCCTCAAGGTTGAACCCGCCGAAGGTGGGCTGAAGCAGCTTTACCGTCTCGATGATCTTATCAGGGTCCTTGGTATCGAGGCAGATGGGAACGGCGTCAACCCCTCCTAGGTACTTGAAAAGAAGGGCTTTCCCTTCCATTACCGGCATACCTGCCTCAGGGCCGATATCGCCCAGTCCCAGGACTCTGGTGCCGTCAGAGACCACCGCGATCATGTTGGCCTTATTGGTATGCTCGAATACGGTTTCAGGATTTTCATTGATATCCTTGCAGGGAGCGGCCACTCCCGGGGTGTACCAGATAGCGAAATCGTCGAAATTGCGGATACAGCACTTCGGCATAACGCTGAACTTGCCCTTGTAGAATGGGTGCAGCTTCATTGCGTCCTCAGCGGGCTTCTTCGCTTTAGCTATCAGTTCTTCCTTGGTAATCTCTTCATTCATTAAACAACCTCCAGGCCATAGAATTGTAATCCGGTGGAGTGGAAATCGATTTCGGGGCAGATTCTCTCTTCCACCTCAGTAATCAACTAACTGTTTCCAAGAAGAGCTTCGCCGGTCTTCAGTCCCTCCTTGAAAGCCTCGCGGTTAAGCTCTTCGGTACCGGGGGGCACCCGGTTCATGATTGCCTTTTCTACTGATTCCTCGGCGGCAACCTCAGTGATTCGGGTAAGGATACCAAGAGCCACGATA
>WJIX01000195.1 GCA_014730075.1 bacterium
GATAGACAGTATCGCCGGAAATGCCGGTCTGAGAAGGTCGATCCTCTCCGGGAGTGATAACGGCCCCCGGAAGCTGTGCGGAAACCTGATGGAGGATCAGGGTGACTTCACCGCGGCCCTGCATCTCTCCTTTGACACCGAGCCTGAATCCGGGATAAGCACTGACGGGATAGTATGGAAGGACCTTTATCCAGAAAGGTTCCACGCGCTTCAGCCGCTGAGCCCTGACAGCCCCCTTGAGTTCAGCCTGTCCGGCAGTGCCGGCCTGTTCAGAGCGGAGCTGATTGGACCGGGATGCCGGAAGCTGCCCCTGGGAACAAACTGGCTGAAATCAGTATTAACCCACAGCTCCGGCCCGGTCCGCGCATCGGCTGTACTTGAAATGATCGATAAACCATTCGCTCTCAGGAAGAAGCTCCAGAGGATGGCCCCGCCTGAGAGTGGAAGAATAACCGGCTGCCGGAGGGCCGAAAATGAGATATTCCGGCTGTTCGACCCTGACGGGGTTATCCTGGAGAGATAAGGCGGGAGATTATTTCGTCAATAGAAGAAGAGATAAGGGATCGCGAATTTCAAGCTCGAGGGGTATCCTTGGACTTTCTTCGCTGCAACAGGTGCGGAAAATGCAGGGAAGTATGCCCGGTAGCCGGCTCCGAAATTGTGGAGTGGGCGTCAGCAAGGGGCAAGTTTGAGATAGCTGAGGCATTCTTCAGGGGTGAGAAGCTCAGCGAGAAGAGCGTCCGGTCGATTTTCGACCTGTGCCTTCACTGCAAGACCTGCGAGGAGAACTGTCCTTCCGGAGCAAGGGGTGACCGGGTAGTGAGCGAAGTCCTGGCCGAGATGGGCAGGAGGGGAGTTATCCCCCTTATGAAGAAGATAGCGCTGAAGGTGCTGGATAGGGCCGACAGTTTTATTTTCAGGGTTATCAGATTTGCTGGAGGGGGCGGAAAGGCGCAGCCTCACCGGGGCAGGGGAAAGTCACCTCTTCGTTTCATGTACCCCCTTCTGGGATGGCCGGTCCAGAGGCTTCTACCGCTTCCGGCAAAGAAGCCGTTCATCCGGAAAGGTCCTGATATATTCGAGGCCGCCGGTGTGGAGCAGATGCTGCGGAACCTGAATCCGGATATTGGCAGTGATGATTTTGATTCCGAAGCAGCCGCAGGACTGATAGAGAAAATCCGCGCGGCAAGAGAAGATAATCTTAAAAACGGCAGAAAGGCCCTGTTTTTCGTAGGGGATGCGGTCAACCAGTTTTTCGGCGACGAAGCCGAAGATATAGTACTGGTCCTCAATTTCCTCGGCATAGATGTCCAGGTCCCGCAGGACCAGACCTGCTGCTTCGCTCCCGCTCTCTACGCCGGGGATACCATGCGGGCGGCCGAAGGAGCCCGCAGGCTGGTAAAGATCCTGAGCCGGTATGATTTCGACTGGCTGGTAACATCCTGCGCATCCGGAGGCCTTATGCTCAGGGAAGAGTACCCCAGACTCCTGGGGCTGACCGACGACAGTTACGGCGGGGTTGTATATGACAGTGAGAGTGAGCTCGTCAGGATCAATGAGCGCCAGAATGAGCGTACAGAGGAGGGCAATCTGTATCTTGACAGTATCGCGGAGAGGGTGAGGGATATCAATGAGCTGGTCGGGGACCTTCTTGGATACCGGCCCGGACGGCCCGGTTACCACTTCCTCTTTTCCGGCGGGAAGGAGAAAGAAATAGCCGGGGCCGGACAGAGACGTCCGGATGGTGTTCCCGCGGTTGTTTATCATCAACCCTGCCACCTTAACAGGGGACAGAAGATCTCCGGCGAGCCTGTATATATTCTCAAACTGCTTCCCGGAGTGAGATTCATTAAGATGGCCAACGCCGATATATGCTGCGGCGGGGGAGGGTTGTTCACCTTCACGGAACCGGAGATATCGGCCCGGGTGGGAAGGGAGAAGGCCAGGTGGATTGCCGAAGCGGACCCGGATATGGTTGCTACCTCCTGCCCCCTTTGCCGGATACAGATTGCAGATATGCTGCAGAGGGATTACGGCAAGGATATGCCGCCGAATATGGACAGGATCTGCCTGATCCCGGTCCTTACCCCAATCCAGCTACTGGCCCGGGATCTGAGGCGTATGTCCGGTGAGAAGTCAGAACATAGGGCAAATTTGCCGTAATAGATTTTTGGGCATTGACAAAAAGAGGCGCAGTTACTATTTTCTAATACTGTACGTAACAGATATATTCGATTATTATTCTGCTCCTCAGTAGCTCAATTGGTAGAGCATTCGGCTGTTAACCGAAGGGTTGTAGGTTCAAGTCCTACCTGAGGAGCCAGTTTTTTGTCCTGACATATCAAGGATAGAATTATTCAATCAGCCATGGAAAGTGCTGCAATCCTGATAGTTCGTCTTTCGGTAGAACCCACGGGCATCTATTCCGTTCGAATAACATGCAAGATCTGAGTTTTTCAATCCGGGTGGAGTATAGTTGAACGGAAGTCGGCGGTCTGCCCCTAATCTTCCATATCCTCAATGGTCAAAGAGATCCTCCGGCCGGGTAAATACTCATTACATGATCCGAGGGATACAGGCCATGAATCAAAAGTTTACGTTCTGACTGTATTATCCCGGGGGTATGAGTTTTAGCCGTTGATGAATTTGGCAGGTGCTGTTTTATTGGGGCTGTTAAATTCCCTAAATATCTGTAGATAAATCAATTAAATTTAAAATACCGTATTATGCCCCCTGATGGCACACAATTCGCAAATGCACAGAGAAATGTATTCAGGGAGGTAATATATATGAAAATAAAAGGATTGATAGTTCAGGCAAGAATAGAATTCGTCAAGGATTACTTCGGCGAGGAGGCCTGGAACAGGGTAAGGGAATCGATGAGCGAAGAGGACAGGAAGATCCTGGACGGGACGATAGTGGCCGGGATATGGTATCCTTTCGAATTCGGAGAGAGGCTCGATAAGGCAATTGTTGAAGTACTTGGCGATGGTGATGAAAAGGTCTTCGAGGAGATCGGAGTCAAGTCTGCTAAGCGATCTCTTCTCAAGGTCCATAGTTCATTTATAAGAGAGGGCGAGCCCCAGGCCTTTATGAAAAAGGCGAATATGATTTACAAGTTCTATTACGACACCGGATACCGGGAATATGAGGAGACCGGCCCAACCTCTGGAGTAATTACTACTTATGACGCCGAGACATTTTCCGCCGCGGACTGCCTTACCGTAATCGGATGGTACAAGGAGGGGCTCCGGATGTGCGGAGCGAGAAATATCCGGGCGTATGAGGATGAATGCCGCGCTAAGGGCGGTTCGTGCTGCAGGTACCGATTCAAATGGGATATGTAGCCGTTCTATCCAAAACAGCTTACGGGTTGAACTCAGGTATCTGACTGCCGGCTGTTACAATCATTTCCTTCACTTCCTGCCACTGATTATGGGCCGGATATCCTTAACTGCCCCGGTGCTCCGGGCCGGCTTACCTATCTGGTCATGAATAGACAAATATCTTCAGATCTGGTGAATTATGTGGTAAAATAAAGGGTACCCTGGGCTTGCTGTCATATTTACCTGGAGTATCGATTGCACAATGGAGGGGAACTCATGAAGCAGTATCGTTTAAACCTGTTCATTTCAGCTCTTCTGTTATTGATCCTCGCGGCCGCCCCTGGTTTCTCATACGAAATTCTTCTTGATATAGATACCGATAATGACCCGACTACCATAAATATCTCTACCGAAGATACAAGCGCTGAAGTCAGGATAGTACTGATGCCTACCACGCCGGGCGAGACAATCGGGAGCGCCTGTTTCGGCCTGGGGGGCGAGTGCCTGGAATGCCCTCCATACGGCATCAATGGAGTTCATAACTATGGGATATCATTCGATCTGCCTTTTCAGGGGCCCTGGGTAACTGCGCCCGGGTTTGATAGCGAAGCCGCCTACATGACGTTACTGGGATGCCCGGGCAATCCTGGGTATCACCTGCTTCTCTCGTTCGAGCCGGAGGGTGGGGGGAGTATGATTCTGGATCAGCCGGTTTTTCTCGCTGAATTCAATGCCTGGGTCAGCGGGCCCGTATCCGATGGCTGCATGCAGCCTTCCAGCAGCCTGATGATCATGCCGTCTCAGGGTGAGTTCTCCAGCTACATTCTTCTTGGAGGGGCTGAGGAGCCCAATAACGCTGAGGAAAGCACCTGGGGGCGGATCAAGAAAATATACCGTTAAATGAACTGTCCAGAAGCGGTTGCTGAATCTCCACTCTGGCCTGTCCACTGACTGTATGGATATATCATCAGATGGTTCCGGGAACGTAATGGCCGGCCGGTTCCCCATCTGCCTGGATTGGGCCGGGCTGGGTTGACCCAGGTTTTTCTATCTTTTGCTCTCATAGAGCCTGAGGTTGCTGTCCGCCTCCGTCCACCACTCCGGGAACCTGTGCCGGCGGGTATCATAATCTCCGATGAATTCGACTCCGCCTGAGTGGCACTCGAAGTAGTAATAAATGGTTATCCGCTCGTTTTTCTCGTTGACCCATTCATCTTCAAAAAGATAGGAGGTCCCCTCTTCGATTTGACGGGGATAGATCATGCACCGGTCTATCTGGCGGGAATACTTCGGGTCTGTGGCGGGAAGCTGTTCAGGAGGGATGAACCGGCTCCAGTTCAGGCAGGGAATATCCTCTGCGAAGAGGACCCTGATAAGATAGAGGTCGAAGAAAACCCCCTTCATTATTTCATAATCGAGGTAACCGTGGTTCAGGTAGGTGGTTATCAAAGCCGCCTCGTCCCGGTCCTCCAGGACTATCGGCCTTTCATCCTTCTCCTGGTAGGGCTGGCCACAGCCGCCGCTCAGCGCCAGAGCGATAATAATGATCTTGATTAATATCTTATTTTTCATTACTGGTATTACCCTGAGTTCTGAACCTGTTTGTATTATATGAGATTATTATATCCATCTCAAATATTAAATTCCATAACCGGGCCAGAACCTGAACCGGCCTTCTTGAATAACCAGGAAATTTCAACCTGGCCCCTTGACAAAGTAAAGTATAGTTAGTATTATATAACAAAGTTAGGGGTTACTAATTATGGGAGTGGGTCAGATGTTAAGTTCCAGCTCTGAAGATTACATAGAGACGATATACCTTCTTGAGAATGAGCAGAGGGTGGTAAGAGTAAAGGATATTGGCGAGAAGCTGGGGGTGAGCCTGCCCAGCGTAAATCAGGCCCTGACTGTTCTAAAGAAGAAGAACCTGATCGAGCATGAGAAGTACGGTTACGTGGAGCTGACCGGCAGGGGAAGAGAGATCGGGGAAAAGATCTATAACCGGCACAAGGTTCTTCTCAAGTTTCTTACTGAAATACTCGAAATACCGAGGGAAGTCGCCGAAGAGGAGGCATGCAGAATCGAGCACTATATCGGAAACCAGACTCAGCAGCGGCTCAAGGATTTCATAGGCACAGTTCTCAACTGTCCTCACAGCAGGATGAATTGCTCGGAGAGGATGGAATGATCCGGTCTGTTAAAAGGAGTTTAAGAGAGGATATGAATAGATTGGAAGATAAAGAACAAACACTGGTTAATCTCAACCCGGGAGAAAGCGGAGTGGTCAGGGGAGTGATCGGCGGGCAGGGTGTAAGAAGAAACCTTGAGAACCTGGGTGTGAGGAAAGGTTCCAGGATAAAGGTAATCAGCCGTCATTTCAAGGGAGGTCCGGTGGTAATCAGAACCGGCAGCACCAGGGTGGCCATCGGGTTCGGAATGGCAAGCAAGGTGCGGGTCAGGGCCAGCTGAACCTGTCTCAGGGGAGGAGAACCAGGTGGATAAGGTTTTACTTCTTGGAAATCCCAATGTCGGCAAATCGGCAATATTCTCAAGGTTGACCGGAGCCAGGGTGATAGCCTCTAATTACCCGGGGACTACAGTCGAGTTCGTGGAGGGGCTGCTGAGAGTGGGAGGGCGTGAACTTGAAGTTATAGACCTGCCCGGAACTTACACTCTGGATCCAGTTTCAGAAGCGGAAAAGGTTACCTCCAGGATGCTGGAGGAGACCTTCAGTGGCGATGGGGGCAACAGCTCAGTAGTTATCAATATAATCGATTCCACAAATCTGGAGAGGAACCTCAATCTCACCTTTCAGCTGATCGAGAAAAAAATCCCGATGGTGATAGCTCTGAACTTCTGTGATGAAGCCAGGCATACGGGTGTAATGATCGATTCTGTCCGCCTGGAAGAGATTACCGGTGTCCCGGTTGTCCCTACCTGCGGAATATCGGGAGAAGGGATCAAGACTCTGGTAGACCGTCTGGGCGAAGGGGTTTCCAGTGGACTGGAGTATGACAGGGAACACAGGTGGGAAAAGATCGGGGAGGTGGTAGAAGAGGTTCAGGATCTAACGCACAGGCATCACTCTCTGGGAGAAACACTGGGAGACCTGTCGGTAAAGCCCTTCTCCGGCATTCCGATCGCCATAGCGATACTGCTGCTGGTATTCGAGGTGATACGGTATATGGGAGAGGGACTGATAAGGTTCCTGTTCGATCCACTGTTTGAGAATCTGTGGGCTCCCCTGATGATGAGACTCTCCGGCCTGCTGGGTTCAGATGGCATCATACATAATATCCTGATAGGGAAGCTGATCGGGGGCGAGATCGATTTCGGAGAGTCCTTCGGTATACTGACCACCGGCCTTTATGTACCCATAGCTGCCGTTCTCCCCTATATAACTGCTTTCTACCTGGTCCTTTCGATCCTCGAGGATACCGGCTATCTCCCCCGCCTGGCGGTCCTGGTTGATAACCTCATGCACAGGATAGGGTTGCACGGATTCGGGGTGATACCGATGTTCCTCAGTGCCGGCTGCAACGTGCCGGGTGCCCTTGCTACCAGGCTGATGGAATCGAGAAGAGAGAGGTTCCTGGCTATGACCCTTATGGCCATTTCCATACCCTGCATGGCCCAGACTGCAATGATCATGGGGCTGGTGGGCCAGGAGGGAGTAAGCGGCCTGTTCATAGTATTCGGAACACTCTTTCTGGTGGGGCTTTCCATCGGGCTGATACTTAACAGGTTTCTGAAGGGAAGAGCGCCGGAGCTGTTCATGGAGATACCTCCTTATCGCTTCCCCTACTGGAAAGCTCTGTTGAAGAAGCTCTGGATGAGGATCATCTGGTTTCTCAAGGAAGCGGTACCATGGGTGCTGGCAGGTGTGTTTATTCTGAATATTCTTTACACTTCGGGGGTGATCAGCTTTGTAGGCAACCTTCTGCGGCCTGTGATATCAGGAGTGTTCGGTCTGCCTCCGGAGGCTGCAGGGGCACTTATTATCGGGTTTCTAAGAAAGGATGTGGCTGTGGGGATGCTTATCCCCCTTCAGCTCAGCTCCAGGCAGCTGATAATATCCAGTGTAATCCTGACCATGTACTTCCCCTGCGCGGCAACCTTCGCGGTAATGCTAAGGGAGCTGGGGATCATGGATATGATAAAATCAGCCCTGATAATGCTGGCCGCCACCCTTACCGTGGGTGGGCTTCTTAACCTGATACTCTGATTCTCACCTCGGGATGTAGTTCACTTCCAGCCTGGGGATGAATTCTCCCTCCTGGACCAGCACCTGGTCTTTTCTCCGGCCAACCCTGATTCTGGCCTCCGCGGACTGGTACTTGTAGCTGGGCCAGAAGGAAGCCTCTATTTTTACCACGTACTCTCCCCTGTCCACCCTGCGTCCGCTTCCATCTTTCAGATCCCAGGTGTAGCTGTGGTATCC
>WJIX01000196.1 GCA_014730075.1 bacterium
GAATGGGAGAAAGGCAATGGTGCGCCGGAGAGTTTACCTCGCTGGCCACCCTGAGACCATCCTTCCGGAAAGAGAGAAGATGACTGTTCCGGCCGATGGTAAATCCAGGGGTGAGGTTGTTTTCCTGGTCAGGGACGGAAGGGGACTGCCGGTAAGAGACGGAATCTTTGTTAATGTGAAAGGCCCCCGGAAACTGATAGAAGGAATTGACGCCAACCCGGACCTCAGCGGTATTCAGGCAGTAACCTCGGATGGAATAGTGACCGTTGAACTCCCCCCATCCAGGGAAGAGGCGAGTGTCAGGATCTCGGTGGAAAGGGCAGAGGCAGGGGCCAGCGCGCTGGTCAACTACCGCTCTCCCCTCAGGGACTGGTTCCTGTTCGGATACGGAGAGGCCGACGTGGGGGTAGCGAACATCACCGGGGGCGGATCGCTTCACCGGGCCGGAAGAAGCTTCAAGGGCGGGCTCTTTGCCGAGGGTAAGATCGCCCTCTACGGCCAGGGCAGGGTTATGGATGACCACTTACTCACCCTGGCGGTTGACACGCGGCCGGACAGATACGACAAGCTGCTGGATAGAATTGAGCCGGAAAAGCATTATCCCCTCTACGGAGACGCCGGAGATCTCAAATTCAATTCCTCCTCCGGAAGCGGCACCTATATAAGAGTGGATCACAGCAAATATTCGGCGATGTTCGGAGATTATCATACCGAACTGGGAAAGGATCTGGAGCTGACCCGCTACAACCGCACCTTTACCGGATTTCGGGGAGAAACCAGGTTCGACCGGGGAAAGGTTCAGGCTTTTGTTACCAGGACCGATCAGGTTACCTATCAGGAGGAGATCCCGGCGGACGGAACCAGCGGTTTCTACTTTCTGAACCACTATCCCCTGATAGAGAACAGTGAAAAGATAAGGATCGAGGTTCGAGACCGTTACCGCCCGGAGAAGATAGTCCGGGTGGATTACAAGAAGGTAAACAGGGATTACGATATTAACTATTTTGACGGAAGCATTCTGTTCAAGGAGCCGGTTCCTTCGGTGGATCAGGACCTGAACCCGGTAACCATAGTGGTCAGTTACGAGTGTTCCGATTCGGATGAGCAGAATTTTATCTATGGAGCCAGGTCAACCGTCAATATTACCAATGGACTTACCACTGGCATTACCGCATTTCTTGAAGAGGAAGGGGATGAGAGTTCCTCCATGGTGGGAATGGATATATCGGGGAGTTTGTTTTCCTGGCTTAGTGTGGAGGGGGAATTCGGAAGGAGCGAAAAGTACCTTCACGGCAGCGGGGATGCCTACCGTATCAGGTTGAAGGGGAACAGGAGTGATTACCTGCTCTGGAACGCCTATTACCGCGAAATAGACCAGTCCTTCTTCAACCCCTCCTTTACCGGGGGAAAGACCGAGCTGGGAAGCAGGAAATTCGGGGTTGATTTCGATTGGAAGGTGATGGAGCGGTTGAAAGTAAAGGGAAAGCACTACCAGCATAAGTTCATGGAGAGGGACAGGAGAAAGGATTTCACCCAGCTGGGCGGGAGTTACTCTTCAGAGCTCTTCGACGCCGACGCCGGCCTGGCAAGGGTCTATCATAATGAGATAAACAGGGGGGATCACCGGGCGTTAATGCTCCGGACGGCCCTGGCCGCCGGAAGAGCCGGCATCAAGGCGCGAATCAGCTACGACCAGAAGGTATCAGGGGAAGAGGTGGAGGAATACCCGGACCGGCTGGAGGCAAAGGTCAGCCGGAGGATCTTCGGCGATGTCAGGGCGGTGCTGGATCACGAGTACCGTACCGGGAGCCGCAGCGGGGCCCGTCACAGGACCCGGCTGGGGGTTGAGTCCGAGGTTACGGAGAATCTGAGCGTTTATTCCCGATACAGCCTTGAGGGTGCGGTAAGCGGGGAGAGGGGCCAGGCGACCATCGGGCTCAAGAACCGCTTCAGGGTATCCGAGGCGCTCACCGGCACGGTTGCAGTGGAAAACCTCTCCACGGTGTCCGGATCGGAAAAAAATGATTTTACATCTATCGCCACCGGATGGAATTATACCCCGCCGGGATCGGATTATATTCTCAAGGGGAATTACGAAGTAAAACTGGAGAGTGAAAGAAACAAGCAGATATTCTCGGCGGGCGGGATAAGGAGAATGAACCGCCGGTGGTCCGGCATGTTCAAGGGTGATATCTGGTACACCAATGAGTATACCTGCGACGACAGGGCCAAGGTCAGCTCTACGCTGGGAACCTCCCTTCGTTCGCCCATGTTCGACGGGCTGACCCTGCTTTCGCTGATCAGGTCCAGATATGAGAAGAATACCCCGGCACACCCTGCAGGGATAGACAAGGAGCTGGTAATCTCGCTTGAAGCAAATTACCGCATCAACCGGGACTGGCAGGTGGAGGGCAAATCAGCGGCAAGGTGGGTAAGGAACACCTTCAGGAAATACGCCGCCAGCTCTTCCACATTCATGTATCAGGGAAAGGTTATCAGGCTCCTTCCCGCGGGCTGGGATATATCCCTGGCCGGCAGGCTGATCTGCCAGAGGGAGACCGGTACCCTCAGGGGGGAGGCCGGCCTGGAGGCTGGAAAGGTAATAATGCGAAATATCTGGATCGGGGCAGGTTACGATTTCGCCGGCCACAGCGATGAGCAGGCGGGGATAAATGATTTTTCCAGCAGCGGGTTCCATGTGGGGATGAGGATGAAGTTCAACGAAAAGCTGCTGAATTATTTTTACCGGTAGACCTGGAGGAACAGGGACAGGATGAAGAGATTTTATTACATAATTATTATTCTGATGATTGCCGCCCCCGGCTTGCGGGCGGGTGAGTTGATCAGCGGGGGTGGATTCGAATCAGGAGATTTCGCCCCTGAATGGGTTCACGGCGCCGCCGGGAGCTGGTGGTGGGAGAACCCGGATTGGGCTGATCACCAGGTAGTGCTGGATATGCCCTGGGAGGGTGAATATTCGGCACTTCTCGGTTTCAAGTATACCAGGCAGAGGCGTAACAGGTACGGTTATATGTATCAGGATCTATCCATTCCAGATAATATTTCCAGGGCCACCCTGTACTTCAAGTTCAGGCAGCAGGGTTTTGACGGCCAGTACTACGACCCCTTCACGGCAGAGGTCAGGAACCAGTCGGGAGGCACCCTGGAGACCATAGTCCAGTACTCCTTTTCGGAATGGAACAATCAGTTCAAGGACAGTGGCTGGATCGACGATGACGGCACCGGGCCGGAGGGGTTCGATATGACCGGTTACGCCGGCTCTGATGTCAGGATCTATTTCCAGCAGATAAACAGCTGGGACGATATGTACGAGACCTGGGTCTTCGTGGATAATGTCTCGCTGATATACAGGAGATTTGTGGACCTTGCGGTTGATTTGGACGGAGATGATGAGTTCGGGGTTCCCGGGTCCGGAGATGGCGGCTATTCACTGCTCAGCGGGGAGGCTGGGGAGACGCTCACCTACAATCTGACCGTCGAGAATGAGGGGCTCGACGCCGACTCCTACACCCTGACGTCTTCTACCCCTCCCGGCTGGGCGATTGTCATCAATTACGGCGGTACCGACAGGGCCCTGCCCTGGACCACCCCGGTCCTCTCGCCCGGAGAGGTTCTGAACGCGGAGGTCAGAGTGACAGTCCCGGCCGGGGAGAGCGTGGGCAGTTATTCCACCATCCTGGACGCGGTATCGACCTCCCACGGCAACAGGTACGACAGCGTGGAGCTGGGGAGCAGCGTGGTCCCCGCCGATTACCTGGCCGACCTGGCGGTGGATGGCGATGGATCAGGGGTTATCGGGCACGGTGGAGGCGGCGGTTATTCCCTTCGTGAGGTTTTCCCCGATACCACAGTCATTTACTCTCTGGAGCTTGTCAATGGTGGAGCCGAGGCCGATTCCTTCAGGGTATGGTTCCGGTCATCATCCCCCCTGTCCAGCGTGATTGTGTTGGGAGGGGACAGACACAGCGGCCAGTTCAGAATTGGGCCTGTCCCGCCCATGGGGGCCAGGGCCTTTCAGCTGGAGGTGACTGTCCCTGCGGGGACCGGCGGGGGCGATTTCGACAACATGGTATTCTGCCAGTCGTTAAGTGATACCCTGAAAAAGGATGGGGTGACAGCCGTTTCCAGGGTGCTGGCTCCTTCGGTGGATGCCACCATCTGTGGTTCGGGAGAGGATATAATCGATCAGTCTGGTTCCGGGCTGGGGGGTAGCGGCACGGTAGCCGGGATGCGGAGCTCTACCGTCCATTTCCCGGTTGAAATACAGAACCAGGCCGGGATTCCCGACTCTTTCGTTCTGGACTGGACTCCTCCTGGTCCAGGATGGTCCGCGGTAATCAATGACGGGACCAGCGATCACGCTTTCCCCTGGGCCACCCCCGCTTTCCAGCCCTTCGGTGAGAGGGAATATTACCTGGCGGTAACCATACCCTCCGGAGCGGCTTACGGAACTGAAGTTTCGATCCTGGATATTAACAGTGCGGCTGACCCGGGTGTCTCTGAGAGCGTTACCGGAAATATCTCGGTAAGTTCAGCCAACGAGATAGACCTTCTGATAGATGGAAGCGGAGATAATATCTATGGGCCTCTGGGCACCGGACTGGGCGGAGCCAGCTCCCGTAGCGCTTCTCCCGGAGATACCCTTACCTTCCAGGTGGAGGTGGAGAACGAGTCGGGGGAGAATCTCTTCGATCTTCAGTGGAGCGTCCCGGATGGATGGGAGGCGCTGATCGGTGATTCCACCTCCACCATGAGGTCTGTTACAGCCAGGATCTATACCCTGGAGGTGAGAGTTCCTGCCGGCTGCACCGGAGGCAGGTTCACTGTTGTACTGGATGGCCACAAGACCAACAAGCAGCATCTGATAGACAGCGTGGAGGGGATTATTTACGTTTCGGTCCCGGGGGTAGTGGACGGGGTAATCGATGGCAACGGTGATGGACTGTTCGGGGATCCCGGTACCGGAGCGGGTGGCGCTTCGTCATTTGAGAGTATGGGTGGAAGGGCCGAGCAGTTCCTGCTGCAGCTTCAGAATGAGGGTGCAATTTCGGAAAGCTACCGGATAGAATGGACCGCTCTGGCGGGCTGGAGCGCCCTGCTGGATGGAAACCCATCCCCGCTGGTTACCGGCTCTATCGGAGGGGGATTATCCGAAACTTACCTGTTCGAGGTCATATCACCGGAATCCGCATCGGAGGGGAGTTATAATTTTATCATCGATATCATATCGACAGCTGATTCGGCCAACACCGAGAGTGTCACCGCCTCTGTCGATATCAACTCCCCTCCGCGTTCTGACCTGACGGTAGAAGGAGATGGGGATTATATATATGGCCCGGCCGGCTCCGGAGATGGGGGGTCCGGGATGATCTTCGGCAGCACCGGTGATTTAGTTACCGCCTCCCTGGATCTGGCCAACCGGGGAGGATTCCCCGACTCATTCAAAGTGAGCTGGCAGGACCCTGCCGGGTGGCCGGCTGGATCTGTGCTCATCAATGATGGCAGTGGAGATTATTCGTCCCCCTTCGTTACCGACAGTATTGCTCCGGGTGAAGCGCTATCCTTTACCATCAGGGTCTCGGTACCCGCGGGGGCTGACCTGAGAAACAGAATAATTTTCGACGGGAAACCAGCCACAAGAGATATATACGACAGTGTTCTTCTGGAGGTTGGTACCGGAGCGGTTATAGCCGGAGCTGTCTTTGAGGACGCGGACCATGATGGAATACCCGGCCCCTCCGAAAAAGGATACCCGGGGATTGCTATCCGGGTCTCCGGTGCAGGCGGAGATATTTCTGATCTTACCGGAGGAGACGGTGAATTCATGCTGGAGGTTCCTTCCGGCCCGGGCAGAACAGTTCTGGAGCGGACCCCGGCTGGTATGATATCACTCACCCCCGACACCGTGGCCACCGGCCCGC
>WJIX01000197.1 GCA_014730075.1 bacterium
GGGGACCCTCAGGAGAGTTCTGGCATCGCCCGCCAGCGGATCGGAAATCGCCGCCGGCAAGGTGCTGGTAACCTTCTCTATAACAGCCATTGTAAGTATCATCATTATAGTGGTGAGTGTACTGGCCTTCGGAATAGATGTGGGAGCGCCCCTCCCACTGGTTATACATTTTATAGGGGTTATCCTGATGTGCACCGGGGTGATGTCATTCCTTTTCGGCCTGATTACCCGCGAGCGGGTAGCGGACGCGGTATTGCCGGTGGTGATACTGACCCTGGCCCTTTTCGGGGGGAGCATGGTCCCCTTCGAACAGCTCCCCGGTTTTCTTCAGATGATAGGCCGGTTCTCTCCGATTTACTGGGCGGGTAGCGGATTCAGGCAGTTGTTCCTCTTTGACGCGTCACTGACAGAGATAATTCAGCCGGTGATAGCCTGTTACGGAGTGGGAATTGTGACCCTGCTGCCGGGTGGTTTCCTGATAGAGAGAAAATTGATAAGGAGAGTCTGATAACTGATGAGTACCGGAAAACCGGGCAGAATCTGGAATGTGACAGTGGGTGACCTCAGGATTACGGTCAAGGAGAAGAGCCTGATAATCTGGCTGTTCCTGATGCCCCTCGCCTTCATGTTCTTCTTCGGTTCAGTGTACGGAGGTGGCGGGCGGGGGACTCCCAGGACTCGGATTACCGTGGAGAACAATGATCTCGGGTTCCTGGGGGATGACCTGGAAATATCCCTCTCCGATGAGAACCTCTTCCTGGTAGATTCAGATTCACTGGCAGAGACACAGAATCCGGTACGGACCCTTATCATACCGGAGGATTTCACCACGCGGGTCCTCTCCAGGGATAAGGTAGAGGTTGTGCTGAGAAAGGAGAAGGGGTCTCACTTCGAGGCGGGGATCGCCGCAGAGGCCGCCATCGTCAGGGCCCTGGCCAGGCTGGGAGCGGGAATTATCGAACTGGAAACCGAAGAGGTCAGTAAGGGAAAGCCCGGATTCACGGTCCAGGGAGACTCGGTCAGCGGATCGCTGATGGAACTCTCCGGGGGCGATCAGGGAATGATCTATCAGTATCAGGGCAGGCTGGACAGCCTGCTGAACAGGGAGGCGGTGGTCGGCCTGAAACCTGAAATGGCCGGCAGGAAGAAGTATATACCCACAGGCTTCCAGAGTTCTGTCCCCGGTTCACTGGTGATGTTTGTTCTGATGTCGATGGTATTCAGCGGAGCGGCCCTGGTTCAGGAGCGGGTAAGCGGCCAACTGAAGAGAATAGCGGTAAGCCCGGTCAGTAAGGGTGAGATAATCCTGGGGAAACTCTTCGCAAGGATGGTGGTTGCTGCTTTCCAGATACTGTTCCTCCTGCTTGCCGGCAGAGTTCTCTTTGGTATAAAGCTTGGCAGTTCCTATCCGGCCCTGGTTGTCCTGATGATTACGTTCGCGTTCTGCACCGGATCTTTTTCCCTGTTATTCGGTTCCCTATTCAGAGACCCCGAGAAGCTGGACGGGATAGCGATACTGACCACCCTGGTGATGGCTTCACTGGGGGGATGCTGGTGGCCGCTGGAGGTTCTTTCCAGGCCGTTCAGGATAGTTGCGTTCATGCTCCCTACCGGCTGGGCGATGAACGGAATACACAAGCTGATCTCCTTCGGTTACGGATTCGGAGCAATAACCAATCACCTGCTGGCGCTGCTGCTCTTTGGTTCGGTATTTATCCTGATAGCCTCCCGCCGTCTCAGGGTTACCGTCTGACGGTGGCGGTTACCTCAACGGATGCTTATAATCCCCATTCTGGAACAGAATATGCCCTTCATGCCAACTCCAACTATCTTATCTCAGGGGAGCGGTCCTGGCGCGGGGAAGCTGTATCTTGATCCCTCTGATCCCGGAGCGGTCTACATAAATCGAATCCATCCGTTTATTGTCGTACCGGTCGTGAATGACCCAGATATCCACGTACCTGCTCACCGTGTACGTTCCCAGCGTATCTCCGCCCTCTGCTATCCAGGGGGCGGTGTATCCGAAGGGAAGGCATTCCTGCGAAAGTCGGAATTTTCCTCCCGTTCCGGTCAGCCCGTTGACTTCAATCTCGGAAAGCTGATACCCGGAGTAGTGCCCCCGTTTCAGGAAGATGGTCATGGTGTCGATGGTGGCCTCGAAAGATCTCTTCTGATAGAGGATGGCATTATAGGCGCCGGGGCGGCACTTCTGCCCCCTGGAATTGAGGCCGTTCCAGTTTATATTGAAGAATCCCTCATTCATTACCGTATCGAGCAGTGTAATTATGTGTTCATTGGTGCAGTATCTCTCCACCCATATCCTGATCCGGGTATCCCCGGCGACTGATCGATGGAATAGCTTACGCAGGGAGCTGGTTTCGCCGGACCGGCTGCCTGGATGGTATTCCAGAAGGTAATCTATCAGCAGTCCGGCGCCCTCGACCCCCCGTCCTTCCTGGTCGACAACCTCGCCGCTGATTGAACGGCTATTTCCACCCCCCGGCCCTACAGGATAAATGGCGCAATCGGAGAGTAGGATTGCTGCGGCAAGGGCTGCCACCAGCAGGCATACCCTGTTATCAGCAGATAACTGCATCGATAATTTCCCCCTCTCCCTTTACTGCTTATTTCCCTCATGCAGGCTATTGTAACCTGAAGAGCTGAATAGTTAAAGTATTAATCTTATCGAGGGGGATTAATATCACAGGTGTAGGGGATTACCGCTGTAACCCATATGTTACAAAACTGTTGAAAGATTCTACCCCCTGTGATAGAATCTAATAAGACTAGCAGCTAAGGAATTGTCGGGTATAGAGATAATTAAGGCAAAATAATGAAGGAAGAGACGGGATTCACAGTAATTGTTATAATATTATGCCTGATGGCGGTCTTTTTATGTGCCTGCGGCGGGACCGGAGGAGAACGGAAAGAAGATCCCGCAGAAGAGCCGGTTCTAAAGGGGAGCCCTGAGGACAGTTCCAGGACTATAATATATATGGATTTTGAGAATGGAGAGATGGAGGGCTGGTCTGTCAGGCGCCTCGATTCCGGGCGGAACAGGGGACTTTTCATGGAGGTGGTCCCGGCCACGGAGTACAACCACAGCGCGAAGGTCCTTTACTACACACCACCGGAGGGGAGGTCCGGGGGCGAGATGCTGTTCGATTTCAGAGAGAATGGGATCGACCCATTCCCCCTGGCACGTGAGACGCAGATGGCCTGGTCATGGAATGTTTCCAGAAGAGAGAGGATGAACGGGGCCTGGTTCTATCTCGGATTGGTAGATACCAGAGAGGACCGGTATTTCCTTGTCAGGGCGGCGAACGCAGTTGAGTATATGCATGACTGCATTGTAACATACGATCCACCCCGGTGCTGGTGCCATCACAGCCAGCCGGTATATGATTTTGTCTGGAAAAGGTACGGGCCGTTCAAGAAGGGCGATATTATTGTAAAACAGATCGGCCTGGCCGTCTATAGGGGCGAGGGAGTGGAGGTGTGGATAGACAATATCTGGGTGGGGCAGGGAGAGCCACCGGAGTATGTCAATACCATCTCCGACAGCGCCCGCATCAATGTAAATGAGGAATCGAGAGTGACCGAGTTCTCCTATGCCTTCATTAATCATGACCGTATTCCTGACCGGGTGGAGGTCTACAGGGAAAGGGCTGATATTTTCATCAACCCTCATCTGGATGAATCGCCGGGACTGACTGAAGGCAGGGTAAGAAATGTGCGTATTACGCCGGATATAACTCTGAAACTGGGAGAGCAGAGAGGTGACGCGGCAGTAACCCCGGCGGACCTTGACGGTGACGGTCACGCCGACCTGCTGTTCCAGTTTGATGACCTGCACGGTAATATCTGCTTCAGGAACGATTATCTGAAAGGGTCGTTCAAAGAGGTCCGGGTGGGAGCTCTGTACTGCCCGGGCGAACATGGTTCGGGCACCGCAGTGGCGGATATCGACGGTGACACCGACCTGGATATATTCATGTACAACGGGTTCAGAAGGCATGGTAACTTCGGAGGAGTGCGGATGTTCAGGAATGAGAGGAGGTTTCAGTTTACCGACTGGACTGAAGAAAGTTACCTTCTGTCAGAGGGCTCCTTCGGAGGGATATTCGCAGGACTGAACAATGATCCTTTTGTCGACCTCTTTATCAATTACAAGCCGCATGATTCCGGCCGTGAGATGGTTAATCTGAATAACGGGACCGGCAGGTTCAACCCTTCGGCTGTGGATATGAACGCATATGATTCAACTCACTATAATGTCTGCACAGCCGCGGATTTCGATAATGACGGGGACCTGGATATCTACTGCATCGCAGATTTCGTTAACGGTTCGAAGGCAATCCCCCGCTGTATGATGCTGCGGAATGAAGGAGGAGGGAACTTTGCCGATGTAACCGCAGCTTCAGGGACGGGATACCGTGGCAGGAGCGGAGGGGTGGTGGCGGGTGATTTCAACCTGGACGGCCTGGTGGATATATACCTTGTCAGCAGCATCGATTCATGTATCAGGAACAGGTGTAATTCGGAATCTGTCCTCTATCTCAATCAGGGGAACTTCAGGTTCCAGAGGACTGAGAGATATTCCTATCTTAAGATCAAGGAGCAGGTCAGGGGACTGGCGGCCCTTGATTTCGACCTGGACGGTGACCTTGACATTGTGGCTCTGACAGCGGAGGATGAGCGACTTCTTGTCAGGGAGAATATCGGAATCCCCGACAACTTTCTGGAAGTCCGCCTGAGGGGGAAGGGGGGGAACAGGGCCGCTCTCGGCGGAAAGGTCTATATATATGAAGCCGGCCACCTCAATGAGAAAGAGAGGCTATTGGGATGCAGGGAGATTTCGCTGGAGGGGTGCCGCGAAACCAAGGTGCCGCCGGTAGCGCACTTCGGCCTGGGCACCCAAGGCAAAGTAGACCTGAAGGTGATATTCCCTCCGGAAAATGGCAGGGAGGCGGTAGTTAAAACCAGCCGGAACGTGGAGAAGGGAAGCTTCCTGGATATCTGCCAGAGTGAATCTTTCCCGGGAAGGATATTCTGCGGCCATCATATGGACTATATCAGGAGCAGTTTCATATATTCCATATTCAGGTTTCCACTCTGGCTTTTCTCCTTTCTGACCTTCTCAGCCCTGGTCTCAGCCGGAGTATGGATAAGGGAGGTTTCGGGAGCGGCCTGGCGGAGTGCGGGGAGGATGGCGGTCCTTATCCTGGCATTGACTCTCTCCGTGCTTCTGCTATACCGGGCCCCCTCAGCGGGAGCTCTGGTTATAGTTGCCGCCGCCGTAATTACAATGTTCAGTTACAGGGTAGAGGGCGTTCTGAGGAAAGTCATCATATCAGATTCCAGGAAGGACAAGCTGGAGGAGCTTCTCTTCGATGACCTGTCACAGGCGATTCATACCGAGAAGAAGTTCTCCTTTCTGGGCGAGCTGGCCCGTCCGGACACCAAGCTGAACAGTGAGCAGATTCAAAAAGATTTCAGGGCCCTGGATAATATAGTCTCGGCTATGAGAATGATATCTCCTGCCGATCCCGGCTGGCGGATCATCAGGGACGAGATAGAGGAGATCAGGCTGGTCGGCCGGCGGCTTCTCGGCCGGGAGAAAAGAGATACCGGCTCTCCGGATATGAGGATCTTCCGCCATTCGCTCCAGAGGTTGAATTCGATGCTGGAGGACTACCGGTGGAAGCTGAGGACGAAGTACTCTGTAAATTTCCTGGATGAATGGGAGGAGCTGAAGCGGGAATACCGGGAGCAGATGAAAGAAGAGGGCATCGATCTGGTAGAGGAGTTCAACGATGATATCTCTGGACGCTCAGCGCACCTTCTCCCGGAGGAGTTCAGGCATATCTTCAAGAACCTCTTTGATAATTCAATATACGCCCTCAGGGATTCACCACAGAAGAGGATAATGGTGAACGGATGGCTGGAAGCGGACCTGCTGGTATTGCAGTGGCGGGATACCGGGCCGGGTCTTCCGGCGGGGATGGAGGATGAGATATTCGTCACTCCGGTCAGCTCAGGCAAGCCTGGCGGAATGGGAGAGGGGTGCTATCAGTCCCGCAGGATAATGAACAGGAGGGGGGGGAGGATCAGGGCGGAGGCGACCTCCGGGGGATCCGGAGTGGAAATCATAATGAAGATCGTACTGGTATAGGAGGGGAGAAAGGATCTGTTATTGCATTCTCAGAAATATAATAAGCGCAGGGTGCTGGTCGTAGACGACAAAGCTGATTTCAGGAGGAGGATGGTCAATTCGCTCTCAGGTGAATATGAAGTCACTACCGCCGTGGGGTGGAGGGACGGCAGGAAAAAATACAGCGAACGCCTCTTCGATGTGCTCCTGCTGGACTACAAGCTCGACGACGGTTATGACGGGCTGGATGTGATAAAGGAGCTTCGAAGCGACAGAAACGACAATCTGATAATCATATTCATCTCGGCCCACCTTGAAGAAGATATAATAGAAGAAGCCAGGGTGGCGGGAGCCGACGATATCATATCCAAACACACATCCAACCGCGAACTGGAAAGGAAGATAGGGGATGCTATCAGAAACAACCTGGCCAGGAGGATCCAGAAGCTGGAGGTTATACGGAGAAAGGATTATGTGATAGAGCCGGTTTTCGAATCATCCTCCATGAAAAAGATCAGGGACCGGGCCAGAAGATTCATTGACCTGGATGAGAACATACTGATTACCGGCCCCCCCGGTGCGGGTAAGGGTATAATGGCATTCTGGATACACTGCAGGAGCATACGCTCTCAGGGGCCGTACTACGTGGAGAGTCTCACCGGGCTGACTTCAGACCTCTTCTCACGCGAGTTCAAGGGTCACGTAAAGGGAGCCTATACCGGCGCCACAAGCGACATGGAAGGTCTTCTGGACCTGTCCCACATGGGCACCCTGGTTCTGGACGAGATAGGGGACCTGGAGCCGAAGATTCAGAAACAGCTGCTGGACATCGTAGAGCATAAGCCGTTCAGGCGGGTTGGGGGGAACAGGGAGTTCCATAAGAATGTCCGGTTCATTGCCCTGACCAACAAGGACCTTCGGGAGGAGGTCAAGAGGGGCAGTTTCCGCGAAGACCTCTACCACCGACTGAAGACCTTCCATATACATATCCCGCCTCTGGCTGAGAGAAAAGAGGATATACCGGTTCTTGCCGAAGAGATACTGGCAAGAGAATGCGGGAGAAGGGGTATGAATATCGAGGCTGTAGACCCTGAACTGATCGATCTGATGCTGCAATATGAGTGGCCGGGAAATGTCCGGGAGCTGGAGGAGTGGATCAAGAACGGGATTACCTACGCGAGCTCCGGCGTATTGAAGAAGGAGGATATCCCACAGGCGGTAACCAGGGCGGAAGGGACAGGGGAGAGACTACCCGCCGATATATTCGATATGGAATACCAGGAGTTCAAATCGAATGCGGTGAAGTCCTATCTGGAGAAGCTCCTGGAGAGAACCGGGGGGGATATGCAGGAAGCTGCCGAAAGGGCCGGGGTCCTGAGGCCAGCCCTGTACCGCCTATGCAGCAGGCATAACGTTACCCCGGCAGATTTCCGCGATAAGAACAAGAGCTGAAGTTGAACCGGCTCCGGTCAGGATGAATGATCGTGGACGATCCTCCAGCCCTGCTCGAACTTTCTCATTATCAGGGTAAACTTGCCCGCCTTGAACGATTCGGCCATATCCAGCCCCCAGGCACCCATGACATAGGCGCTGTCCCCTGATAGGATCTCTATTTCATATCCCAGAAATTTCAGGGTCCCCATTTCCTTCTCGACATATTTCTCAGTGTACATCTGCCTGATATTCTCCCATCCGCTCAGGAGTTTCCCGCCGGAGTAGAAGGTCAGTTCCCTGCTGTTAAGGTAATATTTCATATATCCGTCGATATCTCCTTCGTTCCAGCTCTGAACCTGGCTGGTGAGGACCTTATCTATTTCATCCCTGAGAGCTTCACTCTCGGCGGCGTTCTCTGCGCATGAGACAAAGAGCAGCAGAAACAGGCATATTATTTTCTTCATTATCGCTCCTTTCATCCGGTTTGTGTTTGAATAATCAGGTGAATATTACAGGTTGGCCGCTCCCCCTGTAAACAGTTCCTTTTTCTCGGCAAGCTACGGGGCCTGTCTATGAAATATCTTGTTCGCAGGCCCTGTAACTTCTTTTACAGTCTCAACTGAAAATTCCGGGGTCAGAAAAACAGGTATCCTGATTCTGTCAAAACAATCCGATTTCTGCTCACGGCAAAGTTAGGCTTTGAAATGAAGATATCCCCCGGTATCATGTCAGCGGGATTAGATGTAACGGATTCAACTACGGAGGTGATCGATCGGTCCCGGCGAAAATAAGAGGATAGAGGCGATCGACCTGTTCAGGGGAGTCGCCATCGCCGGAATGGTCCTGGTGAACACCCCCGGGAGCTGGGCTCATCTCTACCCTCCACTCCGGCATGCCGGTTGGCACGGCCTGGGCGGGGCGGACCTGGTCTTCCCATTCTTTCTGTTCATTTCGGGCTCTTCAATCTTCTTCTGGCTGAAGAAGTGCCGCCGCTCCGGCAACTCCGATCTGCATTGGAAGATAATGATCAGGGTCGGTGTAATTTTCGCCACCGGCCTCTTCCTGAACATTTTTCCATTCAGGGAGCCAATCTCCGATATCAGGATAATGGGTGTTCTGCAGCGGATTGCCCTTGCCTGGGGACTGGCCACCGTCGCCTGCCTCCTGATGAAGAGAAGAGGACTGATCATAACCTCGCTGCTGGCTCTGTCGGCATACTGGCTTCTTCTCTCTGCCCTGGGCGGGTTATCCCTGGAAGGCAACCTGGTCCGAGCCATAGATATGAAAATACTGGGAAGGAGCCATCTATGGAAGGGGAAAGGGGTCCCCTTCGACCCGGAAGGGCTTCTCAGCACACTCCCGGCATCGGTTACGGTTATAACCGGTTACCTTGCCGGCACTGTCATCGGAACTGGTGACAGGGTTTTTCGTAAGCTCCTCTCCGCCGGATTGATATCGGCAGCGGCGGGTCTTCTCTGGGGCGAGGTTTACCC
>WJIX01000198.1 GCA_014730075.1 bacterium
CGGCGCTGTTCTGAAACTGCTGATCGGATTCACGCACCAGTTCTTCCAGGCCGCTGTCAATCTCCCCGCCGGACTGTCCAGACTGCTGTTCTTCTTCCCTGTCAGACTGTTCCGGCTGCTCATTCTGAACGTCTTCAACCTGGTTCTGCTCACCATCCTCCCGGATCTGTTCCTGCTTTTTTTCTACTTTTTCCTCGCTGTCAGGCACTTCACCCTCCTTCCTTGGCGGATATTACCTTTACCGCTTTCTTTCCATTGAGCTGCCCGGGGATAGCCTTGAATCTTTTCTTGTCCTCCACAAAGAGGTCTATCGGCTCTCCGGCTTTTCTTTCCAGGATCAGCACATCTCCCTCTTTCATGGTCCTTGCCTTTATGAAAGGTATCGATGTCTCTCCAATCCGGGCGCTCAAATTAAGTTTTACAGTTTTAATATTCTTCAACAGGTCAACGGAGTCCCTGCGATTCAGTACCTTTCTGTTCTCAGATTCATCGTCCGGGTCCAGTTTCTTCCTGATCGGGTCAAGGTTGTTTAGCGGGATGCAGAGGCTGAGTACTCCCTTCAGCTCGCCCACCTTGATATCAAAGGGCAGTATCACCACCCTGTCGCTGGCCGGGCAGATGTTAACAAATTCAGGATTATCCTCCATCCTCAGGACAGCGGGAGATATCTGGGTGAACCTGTCAAAACCTCCGGATATATCCCCCAGGAGCCTACCGAGGATCATGGAAGCGACCCTGAACTCTATCTCGGTAAACTGACGGAGCTCATTAAGGGCTTCGCCGGACCCCCCCATCAGCTTATCCACGAAAGTGAATATCACCTGGCTGTCCACCACCATGATGCTCTCGCCCTCCAGTGGTTTCAACTCCACTATACCTATGCAGGATGGATCGGGAACATTGGCGATGATATCCGAGAAGATCAGCTGTTTGGGAGCAAGGGGGGAAACATTAACTGTGGACTGGAAATAGGTGGAAAGGGATATGGACATCGCCTTGGCGGCGGCATCACAGATAGTGGCCAGGGTGGAGGAAAACCCGGATGACAGCGCCGGAGGTTTGCTGAAATCGTAACTGGAGGCTGTCCAGATCCTGGAAACCTCCACCGGCTCGAGTGTCTTGCTATCCGCCGTGATCTCTCCCAGAAGTCTGTCTGCCTCAGCCTGTGATAGTAGCTCCCTGGTCAATTCTTCCCTCCCTTCCTTTACTGAATGACAAATTGTGAAAAGTAAAGTTTGATAAGGTCCCCGGTCCTGAGGGCCTGGTTGATCTTCATGTGGAGCTCTTTCTTCAGCGCGGTACGCTCCTCCCTGCTGTCCAGATCGCTGACCTTTCTGCTGGAGATATGCTCTATGATGATATCTCTGAGGTTAGGTTCCCTCGCCTTGATCTCCTCCTCCATGTCGGAATTCTCTATCTCCAGCCCCACCTTGAGCTTGAGATAGTACAGCTTGTTATTCTCCTTGAGGTTGACCACCATATTGTCCAGAGATATTATCTTGCCCCTGTCCTCTTGCGGGCTATCTTTGCTATCGCTGCCGGACTCCTCCCATTTCCTGTCCGCCTCGGCGCCGATACCTTCGGACCCCGCGCCATTCCCCCCGATCAGATTGACCATCATAAGAGCTATACCGCCCTGAGCGATAAGCACTATCGCTACCAGGATGATCGGGCTGGCTAGCAATCCTTTCAGCCCCTTCTTTCCGCTCTTCTTCTGCTTTTCTTCATCTTCCTGCAGATCTTCTGTTTTTTCCTCATCAGCCATTTCTTTCTCCTTTAATCTATCTCCATACTCCCCGGTTCATTCTTGAGAGCCTCCTTGTAATCGGCGTATATTTCTACTCTGCGGTTGGCTTTCCGGTGTTCTGGGGTGTCATTCGGCATTACAGGCCTGAATTCTCCCCTTCCCACAGCCGCCAGTTCTTCCTCCGGAAGCCCGCTCTCGGCAAATAGATAGAGAACGTTTATCGCCCTGGCCGAGGATAGTTCCCAGTTGGAAGAGAACTCTTCAGTACTGATAGGTATATTGTCGGTATGGCCTTCTATCCTGATCGGCCCGTCCGTCTTCTTCAGAAGGCCGGCCAGCTCGGAAAGCACTTCCCTGCCCTCCGGCTTCAGCCGGGCGCTCCCGGATTCGAATAGTACAGTTTCGGTTAATCTGATCTTCATGCCCTCAGCTGTCTCTGCTACATCCACCTTATCCTCAAGCCCTGAAATCTGAGCGTATTTTTCGAACTCCTCGAACTCTTCCCTCAGTGTTTCCAGTTTCTGCTGGTAGCGGTCCGGGATAGCCAGCTCCTCATACTTTATTATGGCGGTGTCATAATCCATCACTCCCAGGGCTCCAAGTAGTGATCCCACCGCTTTCTTATATTTCGAATCCTGGATGGAGGACATACTTACAAGCATTACGAAAAAGCATAGCAGCAGGGTCATCATATCCCCGTAGGTCACCATCCATTCAGGTGCCCCCCCGCTTTTTCCCTTCTTATCCCTCCTGCTCATTCCTCATCCTCCCCCTGGTCGAGCATATTTCTCTCACCGGGCGAGATGAATGACTTCAGCTTCTCCTCCACCACCCTGGGGGTATCCCCTTCCTTGATCGCCATGATTCCGGCGATTACAAGTTCCATCCGCTGGATCTCCTTCTCCGACCTGACACTGAGCTTCTCCGCCATGGGAAGGCAGAACAGGTTTGCCAGAAATGCTCCATAGAAAGTGGTCAGGATAGCTACCGCCATTCCAGGGCCGATCTTGCTGGGATCATTCATCTGGCTGAGCATGGCCACCAGGCCTATGAGGGTTCCGATCATCCCGAATGCGGGGAAGAAGGCACCCATCTGCCTGAGAACGTTCTGACCAAGGGTATGACGGTCCGCCACCGATTCGATCTCGGTTCTCATAATCTTATTCAGAAGGTCCGCTTCGGTACCGTCCACGGCCAGCAGCAGCCCTTTCTTGAGAAATTCATCCTCTTCCGCCTCCGCCTCGTCCTCCAGGGCCAGCATACCTTCCTTCCTTGCCTTTTCAGCGTAGCTAGTGAGCGCTCTTATGGTATCAACGGGTGATTTATCCGAGTGCAGTATGGTGTTCTTTACCACATTCACAACATTGAGCAGTGTCTTGAGTGGGAAGGATATGAAGGTAGCGGCTATCCCTCCCCCTATGGTCGCCAGCATGGAAGGTATATTTATAAAGGTCCCGGCGCTGCCCCCTGTCATGATGGACAGGGATATCAGGGTAATTCCCATTACAATGCCTGCGATTGTCGCTAGATCCAAAGTACTCTCCTGGCTATATCAAAACTCAGCTCTTCTGGTTGTTACCGGAGGAGACCTCTTCTCCCCCCGCCGAAATATCAAAAGCGTAGACCGGGTGTTCGCTGCGGTACCGGTAATATCTCTCCAGCACCTGCTCGATATCCTCCTTCACCATCAGGTTTCGCCCGGTGACGAACCTTATTATGGTGTCCGGTGTCTTCTCTATGAACTCGATCATGTCGGCGTTCACATATATCTCCCGGTCGTCCAGCCTGGTGACTTTAATCATTTAATTCCTACTTTTTAAGGTTTACCAACTCATTAAGCATCTGGTCCCCAACCGAGATTATCCTCGCGTTCGCCTGAAAACCTCTCTGGGCGGTAATCATCTCCGTGAATTCTCCGGCCAGGTCGACATTTGACATCTCCAGCTCACCGGGAGTAATTACTCCCCTGGCGTTAGCTCCGGCGAATACATTACGTGGCTGTCCGCTGTTGGGACTCTCAATGTACATGTTCTCGCCAACCCTGCTCAAACCTCCGGGATTGTTGAAGTCCGACATCGCTATCTGGGCGAGGTCCCGGTTGCTCCCGTTGGAGAACTGCCCGTTGATTACTCCGGTCCGGTCTATTGACATGCTCTCAAGGGTTCCCAGCGCCTGTCCGTCCATGTCCTCGGAATTTATGGAGAAGGCCCGGTTGAACTGTATCAGCCCCTCCGGAGATCCGATCTCTCCAGGATCGATCTCTATATTCATGGCCTGGGCCCCGTTTCCAGGATCTATCACCAGCTGGTTGTCCGATCCGTCAAAGGAAAAGGAAGAGAGAAGCCCGTCGTCTCCAAACTGGACCGTCCCGGAACCGCCCGACACTATTGTCTCCACACCATCCATGGAGGCCTCCCAGGTCCAGGCGTTCTGCCCGTAGAGCTTCTCGAAGCTGAATACCAGGTCATGGGTGTTGCCCAGGGAATCGTAGACCATACTGGATACCGTATAGGACTCCGCGTTCCTGGCCTCCTGGATATCGGTGAACTGAAATACAGAGTTCATACTGGTAGTGGAGCCGCCGGTCTGCGCGATATCTACGCTGGTAATACTGAAATTGCCTCCCACATCGCCATTGATCACCACCCGTCCGCTGCTGTCCAGCTCCACGCTTCCGAAGGTGATATTGAAAGCTTCTCTGATTCCATCCAGCAGGTCACCCATTGTGGTGGTAGCTGGATCGAAGGTCACGGTCGAAGAATCTATCGCCGAGCCTCCCACATCGCCCGATATGACAATATCATCGGTTATGTTGAGGGGAGAACCTGAACTGTCATACATCTCCGAGAGCAGGGCATCCGAACCGGCGGGAATTCTCAACTGATCGTTGGTTAATCCGGTACTCCCCGCCTCGATCACTACGTCGTTGGAGAAGGCGCTGTTGAATACGGTGTTCCCGCTTATCTGCACGCTCAACTCATTTATATCGCTGGCGCCTGCCTGGACCTGAATCTCGCCGGTGGAGAGGAGACTGAGCGTTACACCCGGATCCTCGCTTCTCAGGGATGTCTGTATCGAGCTCATCAGGTCCTGGAGTGTGGACCCGGCCGACACGGTGAATTCGCTTTCTATGTCGTTGCCGTCTATGGTAGCGCTGATACTTATAACATCCCCTTCCCTTATACCTGCATCGATCCCGCTCTGGCTGCGGAGTGAGAGAAGTGTGTCTGTTGAGTCTGGCGCTGCATAGAATGAGTTGGACCTGGTTATGGTCCCTCTGGCATCAGAGCTGGCGTCCAGGTTGCCTGTTATCTGCACTTCCGATGTGGCTCTGGCCGGAAGGACCAGAGATGTCGGTATTACGATATCCTCAAGTCTTCTTCCGTGCTGTATCTCCCCCTGGTCATTAGCCAGTACACCCTGGACCTTGAAGCCATTACTGGGATTTACCAGGTTACCCGCGCCATCAATGCTGAAAGATCCATCCCTGGTATAGTATTGAGTTTCGCCGTCGCTGAGAGTGAAGAACCCCTCGCCCTCTATCGCCATATCGGTCATTATACCGGTTATCTGCATATTACCCTGGGAGAAGTCAGACTTGATACTCCCCACCGAAGAACCCAGTCCGATCTGCTGGGGATTGGTGCCTCCGGGGCCTCCGCCTGACGGCCGGGAGGCGCCCTTTATTGTCTGAGTGAGCATTTCCCTGAAGGTCAGATCGCTCGATTTGAATCCGACGGTGTTAACATTTGCTATATTGTTACCTATCACATCCAGCTTCATCTGGTGGTTGGCCAGCCCGGTTACTCCTGAAAAAAGTGATCTAAGCATATACCTTCCTCCTTACTGATAACATTGCCCTCTCCATTGATTACCTTAATCTTTCGGTTCATAAATCTACCTCAGTATCTCTATAATCTGAGACGGGGAGAACCTTGCCCCGTCAACATCCATGTAGGTATTACCTCCTTCGAACTTGATAGATTCGACAGTCCCTTTCATGTAGGACGATATCTTGCCGGAGTATCCGTCCTGGTCGGTAAAGTTCACCGAAACGGTATACTCTCCGTCATCTACACTGTTCCCTCCGGAATCTTTGAGATCCCAGTCGATCAGGTTGAACCCCTCTGAACTGATATCGATATTAAGCTCCCTGACAACCTGCCCGGAGCTTCCGGTTATGGTGACCTTGGCGGTCCCCGGCCCCTGGGTGTAGAACCCGCTCATGGTGCCGGTGCCGTCCTCGATGGTTATCGCATTACTGTTAACCACCACCTCCCTGCCGACCAGGTCAGCGGTCAGAACGTTGTTCAGTGAATTCATCAGGCCGTTATTGTTTCCCAGGGCGTCACTTATACCGGTCAGCTGCTCCAGGGATGAGAAGTCTGTCATCTGGGAAATGAACTGTTCGTTATCCATCGGCTCCAGCGGGTTCTGATTGGTAAGCTGAGTCAGCAGCAGCTGCAGAAAATCCTCCTTGCCCAGAACATCGTTCTGCGGATCGGTCAAGTGCTTCACACTGGATGTACTGTTATTACCGATATTGCTTATATCCATCATGATCCTCCTCAGGCCAGGCAGTTGATCCCGCCGCTGCGGGATTTGAATTCAGGCCTAAAATTCGATTCCTTTTCATCTATCCCGACCGTTCCATTCATTTCAGAGCCGTTCCAATCCTGCTGTTCAATCCCGCGCTCCGGGTTATCAACCGACACATCAAGGTTTTCCAGAAGGAATCCGTTATTAAGTAGTGTCTCGGAGAGCCTTTCTGAGCCGGAATCGATGATCGATTTAACCTGAGCAGCCTCGGTCACGATTAAGGCCTCCACTCTGTTTTCATCCTTCATGATTACCGATATTCTGAGCTCTCCCAGCTCAGCGGGATGCAGCTTCATCCTGATTTCGCTCCTACCGGAAACGGTGCTCTCTCTCATCATCACAGCCCGGTCGAGTACCTTCTCACCCAGCTCTGATATTATTCTGCCGGGGCTGGACCTCTCCAGTTCGAAATTTTCACCTGCTCCGCTGACCCTTTCTGTCCCGGTGATACGATTATCGCCGGTCCCTTCTCCGTTCCACCAGGGTGCAGGTCTCATCTCCTCCTGAGATTTCGATACCGGTTTCGGCTCCTCCACGAAAATGGAGTGCCCATCTCCCGGACGGGATCCAGGGCGGGTTTCGCCAGTTTCTGTCAGGTGGATCTTCCCGGCTTTCCTGTTTTCAAGATTTCCGTGACCAGCACCTTTCAGCTGATCCCGGCCGGCCCGGTTGTCAGGAGTATAAGCACTTAATCCGAAGGGCTGCCTGCCTTCAGCCGTCTGCCTTGCAGCGGCTGCCTCCGCCGGTTTTTCAATCTGCTCTGCCAGGATTTCCGGCCAACCCTTTCCGCTATGGGGCTCTTCCACCCCAGCTGCTCCCTCAGTTATCATCTTTTCTCCTGAAGGGCCTGGAGCACTATTCAGGAAGATATCCGGCTTCTCTGATAGCTCCGGCATGATTTGAGAATACCGTCCGCCGGAATCACTTCCCCCCCTCTCCAGCTCTTCCCCGGAATAATTGGTATGACCTGAGAGCTCCGGAGTGGGGATACTGTTATCTGCTTCAATTATCTGCTCCTGTGATATCCCTGTTGATCCGTTCAATCCTGTAGTGCCTGCCAGGGCGGGGGCGGCCATCTTCCCGGTATCTCCGCTGCCTCTCCGGGGGAGAATATCCGCTGCTTCTCCCTGATGGTTGAACTTCTCACCTGAGCGCAGTGCTGCGAACGCTTCCTGGCTTCCAGCCAATTCCGCCCCTCTATCTGATATTGGCTGAGAACCGGCAATAAAATTTTCAACAGGATCCAGCCGGCTCAGTTTCCTGTCATTTTTGTCGTAATCTTTTTCTTCTTCGACCGGCCTGCCCCATTCTCTGCCGGCCGGGAGTGGTTCAGTCAGGTTCTTCTTCTGACCTGAACCGCCAATAAGCTGTGAAAGCAGCAGGTCGACAAAACCGCGGGGAGTCTCCTTACGGAGCACCCTTCCCGCCGCGGGCAGTTTCATTTCCGATATTACCGATCCCACTATCCCGTTCACTTCTTTCTTACCTTTCTTTCTCCGATCTCCCTGCTTATGGAGGAAGCCAGTTCATCGGGAAGCGCCTCCAGCAGGCCTGCCGCTTTTCTCTCCTTCATCCTTGATATGATCTCCACCGAGAGCTCCATATCGAGATTGCTTATTACTCCAGCCGCCTCACCGGGATCCATGGAATCGTATAGTTTGGCCAGCTTTCTTACCCTCTTCTCTCTCTCCTGATCTGATTCAGCCAGCGCAGTCTGAATCCGGTCCAGGTAATCGAGGAGCTCCTCCCTGCTTTCAGCCACCGCCTTCTTTTCGACCTCCAGGTCGCCTCGAAGGTCCAGTATCTTTCTCTCCTCCCGCTTGAAGTTTTCTCTTCTATCTTCCATGGCGGCAAGCTGGATCTTGAGACCACTTATCTTCTCCTCCAGCTGATTACCAATCGCTTCAGGTTCCGGCATATCGGTTTTGATATTGAGATATCCCATGGAATACAGAACTATGGAAAAAATTATGAAGAAGCTGAGGATTGAAAAGAGTATCAGTTCTTTCATCTGTTTATTTGCCTCACCATAAGAATAATCAGTTTAATGCCTTTCCAGATGAGGGGCACCGCAAGGGGTATGCCACCCGCTAACGGCCAACTGAGACTAATATGGAGCTCTGGAAGCTGTTATAATAAAAAAAGTTAAAGATCGTAATATTTATGCCGATAAGATATAGATGGTGGTTTCGGGTGTATAAGAGGGAAATATTTTCAGACCGGCAAGACTGTTTTTCCTCTAAATCAGCTCCCGGGACCTGACAGCTCTTTTCCGTGAAAGGGCCAGGTCATCCATCAGCTTCGAGTTACGGGAGCTTTCCCGCTGAGTAGCCTGTTTCTTCTTCCGCCTTACCAGTTTCTCCCATACCCTTCTCTGTATATCGGCCTGGATAACCTGTTCCCTCTGGTTTCTTTCCAGCTTCAGCGCCTTGTCCAGTTCATCTCTTACCCTGGCTATCTCCATCTTGAGGTATTGCATACTTCCTTCGATGCCGGCTATCCCGGCAGTGTTGATCCTGCCGGAAAGCCTTCCGGTGCAACTGTTTATAAAATCCTGCCTCTTCCGAAGCGATCGCTTCAGCAGTAATTCCCGTTCGCTCCTCAACCGCCTGATCCTGTGCAGCCTGCCGACCTCGGCATCCTTTCTCTGACGATAGTAATCAGCTATCCTCTCGAATCTATCTATCCTGGTAGCCAAGGGTAAACCCCTCCTTGCGCGGGATCAGAGCTCCGCAGCACTGAACCGGCTTTCACATGATGGTCCATTCAGAGCTCAAATTCCCACTATCTGCGAAAGCTGCTCTTCGGTATCGTTCATCCGGTAGCAGGAACCTATACTCTGGCGGAAGAAATCCCGGAGTGATCCGTACTTTTCTATCGCCTCATCCACATCGGGATTGGTGCCCTCCTTATAAGCCCCGATATTGATCAGGTCCTCCGATTCTCTGTAAGTGCCGTACCACTGCAGGACCTTTTCTCTTCTTTTCTGCTGGCGGTCGTCCAGGAGCTGAGGAGCCAGCCTGGAGATACTGGCCAGGATATCGATCGCGGGATAGCATGCGGAGTTAGCCATTCTCCTGGATAGAATTATATGCCCGTCCAGGATGGCCCTAATGGCATCGGTCAGCGGGTCCGCGCTGACGTCGTCTCCCTCCACCAGTACGGAATATATTCCGGTAATGCTGCCCCTCTTCCCGTTTCCGGCCCTCTCCAGCATGGTGGCCAGGGAGGAGAAAACCGAAGGGGTGTAACCCCTCGCGGTGGGGGGTTCTCCCGCGGCCAGTCCTATCTCTCTCTGGGCCATGGCGAACCTGGTCAGCGAATCCAGCACCAGCAGGACATCCTTTCCCCTCTCCCTGAAGTACTCAGCCACTGACATTGCCACTTCTACCCCCTTGACTCTCTCCACCGCGCTCCTGTCCGAGGTGGCGGATATGACCACCGATTTCCTGAGACCCTCCGGGCCGAGAGTGTTCTCCACGAACTCTCTTACCTCCCTCCCCCTTTCACCTATAAGTGCGATTACATTGACATCGCTGGATGCGTTCCTGCACATCATCCCCAGCAGCACGCTCTTGCCCAGACCGCTGCCGGAGAAGACACCCATTCTCTGCCCCCTCCCGATGGTAAGTATCGAATCGACCACTTTCACCCCGGTCTCCAGCGGCATGTTTATCGGCTGGCGGTGCAGGGGAAGGGGCGCCAGGTTGTTAACCGGAATGCTCTCATCCGTCTCAATCTCACCCAATCCATCCTGAGGTCGCCCGGTACCATCTATCACCCTTCCCAGGAGGGTCTCTCCCGGGGGGATCTTAAGTGCCTCTCCGCCCGGGTATACATCCATCCCCTCGCTGATGCCCTCTATACTGTCAAATGGCATCAGCAGGAGCTTCTCATCCCTGAACCCGGTTACTTCCGCTCTTACCGGCTCTGCTGAATATCCCCTCTCCACCAGGCAGAGATCGCCCACCGAGCATTCCAGCCCTTCCACTTCCAGCACCATTCCGATCTTGCCGGTTACCTGTCCGGTTTTCCGGATGACCGGCACTCCCGCTACTGACCCCCTTATTTCCGCCAATTTATCTCTTATTGGATCTATCATATTCTGATTCCAGTGCTTCCCCTATTCTCCGGAGCTGTTCTGAAATAACCGCTCTCAGAGACCCCCGGTCCAGCTTCATTATACAGCCCCCTCTTCCTATCGAATCATCCTCAACCAGTTTCAACCTTTCCGGCAGTTTCTGACTGGATTCAGCGAGGATTGATTCGGCCGCCTCCCTGTCAGCCGGGTTTATCCTCAGAAGAACGGGGAGCCGGTCTTCCATATAATCCAGGCATGCCATGATCTGGCTCTCCAGAACCACTTCGGGGTCGAATTCAATCTCTTTCCTGATAATCTGTTCTGCGATCTCCATGGAGAGTTTCAGGACCTCTTTCCCTGCTCCGGTCAAGATATCCCTGAGAGACTGCTCGGCCGTTCTGGAGAAGGAGACAAGATTTCTTACCGTCTCCTCCCTGAACCTCTCCTTTTCCGATATTGCCTTCTGAAATCCCAGATTGTACCTCTCCTGAAGCATTCCGGAGAGTTCACTCTGCCTCATCACCACGGTACTGTCGGCGGGGTTGATCACCCTGAACCGGCCAGCCTGTTCCAGTCCGGGCAGCTCGGTGAATACCTCGCCGTCACCACCGCTGTAGTCATCCGCTATGAAAACATTTTCCGGTTTGGCCAATTTATCCGCCTTTCTAGTCAACCATCACTGCGGTAGCTCCACCACGGCCGGCAATAACGATTCTACCCTCTCCCTCCAGCCTGCGCACCGTATCGGCAATCCGCTGCTGCATCGCTTCCACTTCCACCAGGCGCATCGGTCCAAGGTACTCGAGCTCCTCCTTGAGTCCCAGCCCCGCTCTCTTCGACATATTCTTGAAAACCTTTTCCTTGATGCTCTCACTGGCCGACTTCAGGGCGATGGCCAGCTCCTTGGTCTCTATCTCCTTCAGTACCTCCTGGACCGACCGGTCGTCCAGCATTTCAATATCAGAGAAAACGAACATCTTCTGCTTGATCTCCTGGGCAATCTCAGGGTCAATATCCTCCACATCCTCCAGAATATCCTGCCAGAGCTCCACATCTATCTCGTTGAGCGAATCGGCCACATTCTTGGTCCCGCCGATCTGCACTCCCACCTGGCTGAAATCGCTGGATATATGCTTCTCCAGTACTTTTTCGATCGAATCCAGCATCTCCGGGTTGGGTCGGTCCATGGTGGCTATCCGGTAGGCAACCTCCCCCTGGAGCTCTTCAGGCAGCTTGCCCAGAACCGGCCCGGAAATGGAAGGGGACACATTCGCCAGCACCAGCGCGATGGTCTGGACATGCTCATTCTTCAGAAAGTTTGCTATAGTGCTCGGTTCCACCTTCTTGAGCATTTCGAAGGAGGTGCCCTCTCCGAATCCCTGCAGCCTGGTAATAAGGCTCTGGGCCCTGCTCTCACCCATCGATTTCTTGAGAACCTCCTCGGTGAAATGCAGCCCTCCCTGAGAGATGTACCCCTGTTCCTTCATCATCCTGTAGAACTCTCCCAGCACCCCATTCTTCCTCTCCGCACTGACAGTCCCGGTGCGTGAGATCTCCGAACTTACCGCCTCTATCTCGTCATCGCTGAGTTTGCGGTATACCTTGCTGGCTACTTCAGGTCCGAGTGAGATCAGGAGTATCGCAGCTTTGGTAAGGCCGCTGTCTTGAATTTCTTCTGCCATAATTTAACTCCGGAATTCCTTTTCTGCCTCTGCCATCCAGGTCTTGACCAGCTTGGCCACCTGTTCTGGGTTATTGTCAGATATTTCCTTTGCCCTGTCTTCCAGGGACTTCTCCTGAGTGGTAACCACTCCTCCCGATCCGGGGATAGTGGAAGTCATCAGCGCCTGCCCGGACCGCTCACCACCGCTGAACACCTCTCCCAGCCTCTTCCTGAGGAAGATGAACAGCATGACTATTATAATAATGGTAGCCACTTTGCCCAGCACGCCGGGGAGCCACTCCATTACAGGTGTTCTGAAACTCTCCGGGGCCACATCGGTGGAATAGAACCTTATATTCTCCACCACTATCATATCCTCCCTGGATGGATCGAACCCCACCGCGTTCTTGACTATATTCTCCAGCTTGGTGATCTCTTCCGCGGTCAGGGGGGCATATTCGGTCTCCCCGGTCTCTTCATTCTCACTGTAGTGGCCGTCAACAAAGACCGCTACCGAGAGTGACTTGACCCCGTCACCGTCGCTGACGATAGTCTCCACGGTCCTGTTTATTTCATTATTGGTAGTGATACTCTCGCTCTCGCTCCCGTCCTGCTCATTCTTCTCGGTTGTCGTCTGCTCGCTCCTGACCACGGTCTCCGGATCGTACCTTTCGGTTCTCCTCTCTATTTCTCTGAAATCGAGGTTTGCATTCACACGTACCACAGATTTTCCCGGCCCCAGGGCGGTGGAAAGCATATTCTCCGCCTTGCCGGCCAGGTATCTCTCGTACCCCTCCTTTATCTTAAGCCGCGTGCTGTTAACCCCGGGAACATCTTCCTCTATATTCCCCGTAAGGGTGCGGCCATTCTGATCTATGATTGAAACGTTGCCGGGCTGCAGACCTTCCACACCGTACGATACCAGGTTGGCAACTCCCCGCACCTGGCTCTCGTCCAGGTTTCCTCCTCCCCGCAGATTCAGCACCACCGAGGCGGTGGCATCTCTTCCCTTTCCCTTGAATATGCTCTCCTTGGGAAAAACGATATGAACTCTTGCATCCTCCACATCGGTTATCTCGGTGATAGTCCTGGCCAGCTCTCCCTCCAGGGCCCTCTTCATATTGACCTTCTGTATGAAGTCGGTTACCCCGATATCGTTGCTGTCGAATATCTCATAACCTACTCCCCCCGACTTGATGATCCCGGAGGAGGCCAGGCTTATCCTCAACCTTGCCACCTTCTCGGCCGGCACCATGATAGTGGACCCGCCGCTTTCTACCTTGTACTGGGTCCCCATCTTGTCCAGTTCGGAAGTTATTTCACCGGCGTTCCTGGCATCCAGGTCGGAGAACAGGACCGCGTAGCTGGGCTTCCTGAGCCACATTGAAAAGACTATCAGACTGATAATCACCGCGCCGGCTACCCCCCCTATGATAACCTTCTGACTGAAACTCATACTGTTCCAGGCGCCCTGAATCTGTCCAAGTGTATCTCCTATTCCAGCCAAAGTTATATTCTCCCTCTCGTTCTGAATTCCAAGTTCAGTTACGCTACATATTCATTCTCATTAGCTCATCATACGCTTCCACCAGCTTGTTCCTGACCTCCAGCATCAGGTCGAATGCCAGCTTTCCCTTCTCCCCCGCTATCATTACGTCGTGTACCTGGACATCGCGGCCGGCAATGGCGGCATTGGTCAACGCGGAAGAGACCTTCTGCATGCCATCAACTTCATTTATGGCATTCTTCAGGATATTGGCGAACCCGCTTTCAGAAGCCTTCTGGTCCCCCGAGTAAACCTTGCTGAGCATGGACTGACTGACATTTCCAACTTTCATTTCTGCTGCTCACTCCTCTTATATCTCAAGAGCTCTCATAAACATGCTCTTGGCCGATTCTATGGCGGTTACGTTGGCTTCGTAGGCCCGGGTGGCTGTGACCATCCGGACCATCTCATCTATGACGTTGACATTGGGCATCTTTACCATCCCGTTGGCATCCGCGTCCGGATGCCCCGGATCGTACTTCAAGGTAAAAGGGGTCTCTCTGTCCTCCACTATCTCGGCAACCGGCACCATGGACCCACCTGCTTTCTCCCCCTCGTTGAACCTGTCAAGAATACCCCCGTACATTTCCGAAAATGAAGAAACCGGCCTGATCTCTCTAGCCTCGATATTTACGGTCTTTCTGGCATAAGGGGTCCCCTCTTCGGTGCGGGTAGTTTCCACATTGGCCAGATTCTCCGAGATTACATCCAGTTTCATCCTCTGCACCGAAAGCCCCG
>WJIX01000199.1 GCA_014730075.1 bacterium
ACTTATCGGTCCCCGATTACCTCACCGCCGCATCGAACGGTTTGCTGGTGGGATCGACCTCCGAGACAAGGTGGGGGAGGAATTACCTGAGATTCCACTGGAGGGAGAACTATCCCATGGCCACCTACCTGGCCTCCATAGCGGCCGGGGATTACGTGATACTGGAAGATTACTGGGAGTATGCTCCCGGCGAGAGCATGCTCGTTCAGAATTTCGTTCCGCCTGCCAGGCAGGCCGCCGCCGAAGAAGACCTTAACATAGCTATCCCCGCTCTCGATTTCCTCTCATCCATTTATGGCCCCTATCCCTTCCTGGACGAGAAATACGGAGTGGCCCTCTGCAATATCGGCGGCGGGATGGAACACCAGACCCTTACCAGCTACGGGATATGGCTGGTCAGAGGGGATCATTACTACGACTGGATATATGTCCATGAGCTGGGGCACCAGTGGTTCGGGGACTGTATCTCTCCGGAGAGCTGGGTCCATATATGGTTGAACGAGGGTTGGGCCAGCTATACCGAAGCTCTATGGGAGGAACATCTCTACGGCAGCAGCGGCCTCCAATCCTATATGCAGAGCCAGGCAAACTCCAGTTACTGGGACGGGCCAATCCTCCGCGATCCCGGCAACGATGACCCCTGGTACTACTTCAATTCGGTAGTCTACGACAAGGCCTCCTGGGTGCTGCATATGTTCCGGCACATCGCCGGAGACAGCACCTTCTTTGAAATGATTCAAGGGTATACCTCCGATCCCCGTTACAGGTACTCCGATGTTAACACCGAAGAGTTCATAGCTGTCTGTGAGGATTACCACGGAAGCGACCTGGACTGGTTCTTCGGCCAGTGGCTGACCAGGGAGGACCGGCCCAGCTATGAATGGTCCTGGGACTGTTACAGCAATGGAGCGGACACACTACTGTCCATAGGAGTAACTCAGACTCAGGGAACCCCTTACACCATGCCGGCAGATTTCAGGATAAGTACCTATGGAGGTGTCATAGATACAGTGCTCTGGATCGACCAGCTGGAAGAATCGTTCCTGATCCCCGTCCAGAGGACGGTATGGGATGTGGAACTGGACCCGGACCAGTGGATACTATGTTACAAATCCGAGAATATTACTGATTCCGGAACCCCAGAGATAAGAACCACCTCGCTCTCGCAGAACTATCCCAACCCCTTCAACCCCGTTACCAGCATCCGGTTCAGCATCCCGGAAGAGGGAAGGGTGAATATCTCGGTATTCGATATCAGGGGAAGACTGGTCGCCACCCTCGCTGACGGGGAATTTCCCGCGGGATCGCACACGGTCAGCTGGGACGGAAGAAACCTCTATGGCAGCGAGGTTTCATCCGGAGTATACCTTTACCGCCTTGCAACCGGAAAGAAGAACCTTACCAGAAAAATGGTCATGATCCGCTGACCCTTTATCGCCGGGCCAGCCGGGGTTCAGGCTTGCGGCCTGAAGAAAGTTGCCACGTAATCGGAGAATAGATACCCTTTCCGGGTGGGAACCAGCCTGCCTTTTTCGATATTGAGGAGGCCATATCCGATAAGCACTTCGATTAGTTTTTCATCGCTGAGATACCTCTTTGCCAGTTCCAGATCAATCCCTTCAGCGGTCCTCAATCCCAGGAATATTTCTTCCATCTCCAGTGCTCCGAAGGAGAGCTCCTCCAGCCCGCCCTTCTCCGCACCGGCAGAGTTGATATATTCATCCAGGCAACTGCAATTCCACCACCTCATCCGGCCATCGAAGGAATGGGCCGAGGGGCCCAGGCCAAGGTAGGGAAAGTGCTTCCAGTAAATGCTGTTATGCCTTGACATTCTCTTCTCCCCAAGAGAATAGCTGGATACCTCGTAATGCCAGTAGCCATTTTCGGTAAGAGTGCGGGAGGCGTCGATAAACATATCCCGCTGAGTTTCCTCCGGGGGAGATAATACCTCTCCGTTTCTGTACATTTCATACAGCTCGGTATTCTCCTTAAAGGTAAGCTCATAGCAGGAAATGTGCTGGGGCTGGAAACTCAGCGCCCTGCCGAGATTATACTGCCAGTTCTTCGGAGACTGATAACAGATAGCGTAGATCAGGTCAATACTCACATTATCTATTCCCGATTCCAGGCATATCTCCAGGGCGTTCTCCGCCCTGGCCGCATCGTGCCCCCTTCCCAGAAGAAGCAGATCCTCATCCCTGAAGGACTGAACACCAAGACTCAGCCGGTTGAACCCCAGATCGATCAAGCCGTCGATATAATCCCCGCTAACATCCTCAGGGTTGATTTCAATGGTTACCTCGGCATCTTCACGGAACTCATAAAGCTCTCGCATGCAGCCGGTTATCTCCCCGAGGGCATCCAGGGGCAGGGTCGAGGGGGTCCCCCCTCCCAGGTAGAGGGATCCGAACTGAGGGGCGAAATCGTGATGCTGACCGGCCTCTCTGAGCAGCGCTTCCTTCCACTGCTCCAGCTGCCCGGAAACCGGTACCGAAAAGAAATCACAGTAACGGCATTTCTCCCTGCAGAATGGGACGTGGATATAGAGGCCGGGTAAATCGTCAGTCTTCATTGGTCTTCAGAACGGATACAAAGGCGCTCTGTGGAATCATCACCTTCCCCACCATCTTCATCCTCTTCTTGCCCTCGGCCTGCTTCTCCAGGAGCTTCCTCTTTCTGGTGACATCGCCACCGTAACATTTAGCCGTCACATCCTTGCGGAGGGCCGAAATGGTCTTCCTGGCGATCACGTTGTTTCCGATGGCGGCCTGAATGGGGATCTTGAACATGTGCTTGGGGATCTCCTTCTTGAGCCCTTCGCAGACTTCCAGACCCCTCTGGCGGGCCCGGTCCCGGTGAACGATTATGGAAAGAGCGTCTACCTTCTCCTTGTTGACCAGGAAATCAACCTTTACAAGGTTCTCTTCCCTGTATTCCAGGAACTCGTAGTCGAAGGTGCCGTACCCGCGGGTAATACTCTTGAGCCTGTCATAGAAATCATAGATGATCTCGGCCAGGGGCATATCTATCATTACTTCCATTCTGCCGGTGCCGACATAATGGTAGTGCGGATTTACACCGCGCCTTCCGAGGCAGAGTTTCATTACCGAGCCCATGTAACTGTCCGGGATCAGTATACTGGCCCTGACGAAAGGCTCCAGTGATCTCTCTATCTCATTTTCATTCGGATAGTACTGCGGATTCTGTACCGATATCTCCTCCCCGTCGGTAAGAACAAACTGGTACTCCACGCTGGGGGCGGTCATAATCACCGAAACATCAAATTCCCTCTCCAGCCGCTGTTGAAATATATCCAGGTGCAGAAGGCCCAGGAATCCGCACCTGAAACCCTGCCCCAGCGAAGCAGAAGAATCCCTGCTGTAGGTAAGGGAGGCATCGTTGAGCTTGTAGCGGCTGATGGCATCGTCCAGAGCCCCTACCGTATCTCTCTCTATGGGATATATTGAGGAGAAAACCATCGGTTTGACCTCCTTGAATCCTGGGAGGGGATCGGTGGACTGATCGGAAGCGAGTATTATGGTATCCCCTATCCTGGTGTCGCTGATATTCTTTATTCCGGCGATAATATATCCAACTTCTCCGGCGCTCAGGCTTTTCTGCTCCTCCATCTTCAGTTTGAATATCCCTACCTCTTCTACCGTATGGATAGAATCGATGGACATCAGCTTTACCTCGTCACCTGCCCTGACACTCCCCCTGTTGATCCGGCAGCTGATTACCGAGCCCCGGTAGGGATCATAATTGGCATCGAATATGAGCGCCTTGAGACTGCTCTCCATATCCCTGCCGGCCGGTGGAATCCTCTCCACTATCGCTTCCAGCACTTCTTCGACCCCGGTGCCGACCTTGGCAGAGCAGAGGAGGGCTTCGCTGGCGTCCAGGCCCAGCTCCTGTTCTATCTCCTCGCGGACCCTTTCCACGTCGGCCGAATCGAGGTCAACCTTGTTAATAACCGGAATAATGGTCAGGTCATGCTCAAGCGCGGCATAGAGGTTCGCCACTGTCTGGGCCTCCACCCCCTGGGCGGCGTCCACCAGCAGCAGTATCCCCTCGCAGGCGGCCAGTGCCCTGGATACCTCGTAGGAGAAATCTACATGCCCGGGGGTATCGATCAGGTTCAGAATATATTCACTCCCGTCTCTGCTCCTGTAGGGGAGGCGGACAGTCTGGCTCTTTATGGTTATACCCCGCTCTCTCTCCAGGTCCATATCATCCAGGAGCTGATCGTGAAAGGCGCGTTCCGATACCAGCCCCACATGCTGGATGAAGCGGTCTGCCAGAGTTGACTTGCCATGGTCTATATGAGCTACTATGCTGAAATTTCGAATATTCGACATGAACGGTAATCCTTCTGTAAATGCTTTTACCGTAATTTATGCATTCGGTGCAGGTATGTAAAGGGATCGATTACCGCCGGGCGGCGATCAAAACCCCTCCCTCAGTAATTCCGGCCGGTTTTCTGATATCTCTCAGTGCAGGAGCAGGGAATTGAACAGGAGCTTATAGGTAACCCCGGTCTGGGCTCTGAACTGCGGCCTGAAACCGAAAAGGACCAACTGTCCTTCGCCCTTCCTGATCCAGATTCCGGCAGATTTCTTTTCCAGGAGTTCCGACTTCTCCCCGTATCCGCTCATCACCAGGTCACCGGAGGCAAAACTCACCAGGACCTTCCTGTCCATATCGAACCTGGGTATGGAGGTTGAGAATACAGGCCCGCCGCTGTATAGTATCCCTATCTCATTCTCCATTCCGAAAGTTACGGGGTGATCCTCCCTGATTATCGACCTTACCGTGGTGCCGGGAAAATAAAGGCCTTCCTTCCTGAGATCTTCGGATATATCCCTGAACGGAAGCTGGAATTCTTCTCCATCCTCCTCGGCGCTGAGGATCCCGGCAAACAGCCCGGTCGAACCGCCCCATGAGATAACCGTCCCACCCTCTTCGATGAACCTGACCAGTCCCCTCTGGCCCTCCTTACCCATACCCTTCACATATTTGGGCGGGTACCCAGGCAGGTATTCCCGGCCGTACCGGCGTCCCTTGTATCTGCCGTTCATGAATACGGAGCTGTTCCTGTCCGCTAATATCAGTACGTCGAAATCATCCGTCAGGTCTATATCGGGTATATCTGCGGGGCGGATAATCCTGAATGGGATATTATAGCTGTCCAGTACGTACCGCGTCCATCCCGCATCCATATCGTGGAACCAGGTCTCCACCAGCCCAACCCTCGGCATCTTAACACTGGATCTGCTTACTTCCGGCTCCCCGTCCAGGACCAGGGGTGTGAAATTGAGCTCTGAGATTACAGCATTCCTTTCCTCTGTGCCCGCTCTGGACAGATCGAGATAAAAACTCCCCCTTCCCGCTGAACTGCTGAACGGCTCATCCAGTCTCCAGAGGCCGATACCCAGCTCAGCCGCCCTGAAAGCTGCCCGGTAGCTCCCGTTATGGGATGCGGGAAGTATGATCCTGCTCAAACCGGCCCCCTCCCTTTCCAGGAGGGTAAATGGCGCGCTGATTTCGCTTATCCTTCCTTCGAATCGAGCCGATGAAGATTTCACCTCATGGCAGCGCACCCCCCTGCAGAGAGGGAAAGACCAGCTGGTCACCTCGTAGGGCTTTATCAGTTCTCCGCCCGGTGTATAATGCCTCTCCGGATAGTCCTGGCGTTCCATAACCTCCCTTATAAATGGCCTGAACGGCTGAGCCAGAGGGATCACCACCGAACCTTCACCGTAGACCTTCTCCTCCAGGACTGTTTCCTCTTCCAGCCTCCAGAGCTTCACTCCATGGTCGAGCATCAGGTTAACCAGACCGACCAGGGCGCTGCTGTCATGCTGGCGGGCGGGGAGTATGAAATAGCTGCCCTTCCCCTTCTCCACCTCCCTGGAACAGAGTTCGTTTCTGAAGTTCAGGATATCCTCCCTGTGAAGGGAGCAGGTCTTTATAACTGCCAGTGTGGAAACCATTTCATAATCGAGAATATCAGATAGCCTCCACCACCCGCCCTTCCAGGGCATCGGCATATTTATACTCTTCTCATACTCCGACAGCCCCTTTCCGATTACTCCCAGCTCCCCCGGTTCGACATAGACAGGTTTGGCGTACTGGGCACTGGCGCACTCGGTCAGAAAACCAATTACATTCTTCCAGATGCATGTTTCGGTGGAGCCCGGCCAGTAATCATCGAAGAGGTAATGCTTTGAAACCCCTGCCAGGCCCTCCTCGGTCATATCCTTCATCATATTGGCTCCGAAAACCCCGCTCCAGTTCCAGATACCGGCGTCCACGTTGACCGCAATAGGATCGTGGTTGGGCGGCACAAAATATCTTACTCCGCTGGAGCCCATCTGGTGCTTCTCCACCATCACCTGGGGAAACCAGTCCCTGCTGAATATGTATGATATCGCCCTGGTATCACTCTGGGTCAGAGCCAGAAAATCGCGGTTGTTGTCATGTCCCACGTACTTATGGTATAACCCCGGCATCCTGCTGCCCTCATACTTCGTTCCGGCATATTTACGGTAGTGCTCCACTACCATATTCATTCCGTCGGGGTTGTGGCAGGGGACCATCATATACACTACATCCTCCAGCCAACTGTTTATCGAATCGTTATCTCCGCTTACCAGCTCATAGGCGATATCAGGAGCCGCCTGAGAGGGGCCCACCTCGCTTGAGTGCATGGAGAGGGTAGCCACGAAAAAAACCTTTCCCCTGTCGACCATTTCCTGCCTCTGGCTTGCGGTAAGGTCGTGTCTGAGGGCCAGCTCCCTGTTGATCCTGACCAGCTCATCCAGCCTGTTGAGATTTTCCCCGGATGAAATAAAAGCAATATAGATACCTCTTCCCATGGGGGATTCGCCGATCTTCACTATCTTCATCCTTGCAGAAGCCTGGTCGACCTGCTGCAGATACTCGATCAGCTCCTGGTAATCGAACATCCTGCCGTCAGTTCCAGGATCGAAACCAAAGAAATCACCCGGTTCGGCGAGCTCAGCCGAGGCTGCAGGCAGTGCCAGCAGCAGAGCTGCCATTAAGGTCAGAAAACGTTTCATCTTATCGAGCCTCCGTTAATAACGATTATGGATAATTAATTCAGGGGTGCATTATAGTTCATATACAGATTTTTGTCACCCGTGATTCCCACACCCCTATATTTTTTTCTTGAGTGGCGGCCTCCCCTTCTGAGAGTATTACAGGGATACTGAAACTTGGAGAAGAGTAATGAAAGGCAGATCCGGTGTGGGATAAATACAGATCTGAGTTCCCTGTAACCAGAAATTACACATACCTCAACCACGCGGCGGTGGCTCCCCTCTCCACCAGGATAAGGGAGAGGGTTGACC
>WJIX01000200.1 GCA_014730075.1 bacterium
GTACAGCTCTGTAGCGCACACTGGGGATAAGACGCCATGAGTCGCCCATGGTAATTCCCAGGCCCGCTTCTATCTGCCATCCCAGACTGTGATCAGAATCTCCGACTATATCCCCTTCATCATCCTCAATCTCAATATGGTTGAATACCAATCCACCTCTGACCATATAATTAATTTTCCCTGCTCCGATTGGATGAATGAACTGAAGCCCCAGGGTATATCCGGTTTCTTCGAAATCCATATCCTCACCGGCGAATGAATCATCAGTGATAAATTGGGTCCATCCCCATCCCGCATAAACTCCAAGATGCGGCATGAAACGATATGCGGCTGTGGCTTCCAAATCCAGCCCTGTGCCCATATCAGCATCACTGAAATCTCCAGTAGCAAACGCACCACCTGCCCTGAACTCAGCCGACCACCTCTGTTCGGCACTCACGGATACTGCTGAAATAAGGATCACGAACACTGTGGCTGAAATGATGAATCGATTCATGAACATCTCCTTTTACTTTTTAGACAATACTCCCAACCATTCATTAGGGTTAATGACATGATATTATAAGGAATTATAAGAGATTGCAAGGAATTATAAGAAATTCGATTTTTTCTGTCAGCCAGGGGATTGCTGACAATGGAATTTTGCGCACCGTTTATGCTTTGCCTTGTCGCCATTATCCTGATTCAGGCATAAAGAGATTTCCTTAGGCCATTCCCCGGGCCCATCGGGCAAAATTGGCTGTGGTGTGGGGGGATAATGCCGAATCAGAATATATTCAACCCAAATACGTGCATCTGATTCATTCGGTAACATTGAAAATAGAGTCTGGCGGACTGACCCGAAAGGCCGGTAACATCTCGATTCTATATAAGAGTTGACATTTTTCCAAAACAACATATATTACATATATAACATATATTATTAATAGGTTATTATCATAAGGGGATTGAGCTTGCTGAAACTTTCTACTAAGGGCAGATACGGGACCAGGTTAATGATTGAGCTCGCAGGCAATTACAGCGTCGGCCCGGTGCCGCTTAAGGATATAGCCGAAAGACAGAATGTATCAAAGGGATACCTGGAGCATATAATTCCGCTTCTAAAATCAGCCGGCCTGATTAAATCTGTCCGGGGCCCTGGAGGAGGTTATGTCCTTTCCAGAGAACCGGCCAGAATAACCCTGCTTGAAATTCTTGGAGCGCTGGAGGGTTCTTTCGATCCGGTTGACTGCGTAAGCGATCCTGAAATATGTACCAGAACTGGAGTGTGCGCCTCCCGTGATGTGTGGATCGATCTGAAAGGAATTATAACTTCCAGATTAAAGGAAATCCTGCTCAGCGAACTGATGATTAAACAGGATAACAAGACCTCTGCTGGACCGGATACGCAGAACAGCCTGCATGGAAAATCCGCCGGCAGATAATCCAGGATTAAATAAATGAAATATTTGATGAAACCATCAGTATTAATTCCCGCCGCAGCAATTTTGGCATGGGGGGTCGGCTTTGCCGGCAGCGCCACCGGAGATCAAGCCTTGACTCTGGACGATCTTATCAAAAGAGCGTTGGGCAGCAATCCCGGCCTTCTGGTACTCAGGGAGGAAGCCGAATCTGCCCGGTTCCGTCCCTCCTCCGCTTCAACCTATCCTTTTCCCCGGCTTACCTATACCCATTTTCTTGAGAGCGTGGAGACACGGCTTGGCCCGCAGAGGGATATACTTCAGCTGATGCAGCCGGTGCCTTTTCCGGGCAAGCTTTCTCTTAAAAGTGAGATAGCCTCCTTTGACATCGATATTTCGGGGGAAAAGATAAAACAGGCGGAGCTGGCAGTTATCAGGAGGGTCAAGGAAACTTACTATACTCTGGCAGAAAACCTGGAGGTGCTGGGACTTTTGGAGAAGGAGAGCAAAATCCTGGACAATATAAGAGAAATTACCCGGGTCCGCCTTGAGAGTGGCAGGGGATACCAGCATCATCTGCTTGGGATCGAGGTGGAACTACTGAGAATCAAAGAGAAGAAACTTGAGTATGAAAAGAAGCGCAATTCGGCTGTTTCCGTACTCAAGGGCCTTCTGGATATGCCGGCGGAAGAGAGCCTGGAGGTTATAACCAGCAAAGAGGCGCTCCCGGTCGCAGCCGTTCCGGATTCTCTCTTTGCTTCGGCGGCATCCAATCCGGGGGTGTTGCTAATGGAGAGACTCGCGGAAAAGGAGAGGAAAAAACTTGATCTTGCCAGGAAGGGCTATCTCCCCGATTTCACCCTGGGAGCCGGGTATATCCGGATAGACGAGTCATCGATGGATGTGCCGGATTCGGGAAGAGATTCATGGAATATATCGGTGGGAATGAGCCTGCCGTTATGGTTCGGCAGCGTTCGAAGCGAGGTCGCTGAGAGCCGGAGCATGGTAAGAGTCATGGAACTGCGGTACCGGGCCGAGCGAAGAGATCTGGTTGAGAGGATAGACCTTCTTAGAAACAGGTACCGGGCGGCGGCGGAAATTGCGGGACTCTACCGAAGCGAGCTGATTCCCAGAGCCGGTCAGGCTCTTCAATCAGCCAGGGAAGGCTACCTTTCGGGGAAGATAGATTATATTGAGATACTGGATGCTCAGCGCCAGCTGATATCACTGAAAATCAAATATGCGGAAAGGAAAGCGGAAGCTTTTATCTATCTTGCCGGCCTCGAGGAGGCGACAGGATCCCGGTTAATTGAATAGAGGAAGGCAAAGGAAATGAGAAGAATATTATTGATAGTACTTGCAGCGGGTCTTGCCCTGACTGCATTGATACCTTCCGTGCCGGCGGGCCGGGCCCAATCAGAGGAGCAGAGCAGGGAAGTGCCGTACTGGACCTGCGGAATGCATCCATCAGTGAAGCAGGACGGGGAGGGTAAATGCCCCATCTGCAACATGGATCTGGTGCCGGTTTACGCGGAAGCTGAGAAGGAAGCCGGGCATACGGAAGAAACTGGCGACGGCAGGGAGATATCGTAC
>WJIX01000201.1 GCA_014730075.1 bacterium
CTCTTTATCTATGTGGATGATGAGGGTAAACGGCACCTGAAGAAGTTCGATATTGAAAAGCGTGAAGCGGAAACGATAATGTCCGGCGTTAACGGTTATCAGGTGGCGGCAGGCGGGAAGAAATTCCTTTACAGCGCCAACGGAAAATACGGCATAGCCAGTTTGGCCCCGGGGCAGAAGAGCGGCGAAGGCGCCCTCGACCTCTCCGGGATGGAGGTCAGGATAGACCCTGCAGAGGAATGGCAGCAGATATATACCGACGCCTGGCGGATAATGCGTGACTGGTTCTATGATCCGGATATGCATGGTGTTGAATGGAAGAAGATACATGATAAGTACGAAGTGCTTCTGCCCCATCTGGCGCACCGGGTGGATCTGGACTATATACTGGGCGAGATGATCGGCGAGCTCAACGCGGGTCACTGCTACGTCCACAGTGGGGATATTCCTTCGGTGGAGAGGGTGCCCGTTGGAGTACTGGGCTGCAGGTTAAGGGCGGACGGGGATTACTACATTTTCGATAAGATATATCAGGGCGCCAACTGGCACCGGAACCAGAGGTCCCCTCTGACTGAACCGGGCCTGAATGTAAAGGAGGGTATGTACCTGATCAGCATAGATGGTGAAGAGGTCACCACCGATATGAATCCCTACTCCTTCCTGGAGAACAAGGTGGATGTGCAGGTAACCCTGACGGTCAACGAACGGCCCCGTAAGAAAGGTGCACGTGAGATCACGGTCATGCCGGTAGATTCCGAGCTCAGTCTTCTGTATATGGACTGGGTGGAGGAGAACCGGCGCCTGGTGGATGAGCTCTCAGGCGGGAGGATCGGTTACATACACGTTCCCAATACCCACTATGACGGCTACAGGTCATTCTTTAAATACTTTCAGCCAATGATGAATAAGGACGCCCTTATAATAGATGAGCGCTACAACGGCGGGGGGCATTCACCCTACCAGATGGTGGAGATAATGAAGAGAAGAGTCTACAGCTACTGGGCCAGAAGGAACATGAAGCTGTACCCGCTCCCCATGCCGGTTAATGAGGGGCCCAAGGCGATGCTGATAAACGGACTCTCTTCTTCCGGCGGGGATGCCTTCCCGGCCTATTTCCGGAAGGCCGGCCTGGGACCCCTGATCGGCCAGACCACCTGGGGAGGGCTGATAGGTTACGGATACTCTCCCCACTTCGTGGATGGAGGTTCTTTCGCCGTTCCGGGGTTTGCGTATGTCAATACCGAAGGGGAATGGGATGTTGAGGCGGTAGGAGTATCCCCCGACCCGGGATTCGAAGTGTTTGATGATCCCGCTCTCATTCAGGCAGGGAAGGAGCCAATGATCGAAAGGGCTGTGGATTACCTGCTCAAGGAGCTGGAGAAGAGACCTCCCCTGGAGGTAGAGAAACCGGATGGACCGGACAGAAGCTGACCTTTGATGGGAGCCGGGCTCCATCCCCGGCTCCCCTTTAAATTCAGAAAGAGAGGTAGATGGATGCGAAAATGGATGATCATTCTGCTGGTGGCAGCGGTTGTATCGACTGTCTTTCTGCCGGGACTATCCCGTGGTGATGACAGGACCGACCGCGTAACCTACAGGAAGGATTACCGTGATCCTGTCCTGAAGAGGATGAAGGAGGAAATGGACAGCCTTGCCGCTGTCAGGGACAGTATAACGGCTGAAATAAATAAGAGATACAGGGAGAAGGAAAAGAAGGAGAGGGAAGAAAGGGAAGAGATAAGACTGGATTTCAAGGAGATCAGGAAACCTGAGTCTCCGGAGAGCTTCAGTCCTCCCTTTCATTTCAAGCCGGTACCACAGTACTACACCGGGACATGCTGGTGTTTCTGCACCACCTCCTTCATGGAGTCGGAGATTGCCCGCCTGACCGGAACAGAGATAAAGCTCTCCGAGATGTACACCGTTTACTGGGAATACGTGGAAAAGGCCAGGGGGTATATCAGAAAGCGCGGGAACCAGCCCTTCGCCCAGGGTGGAGAGTCAGACGGGGTCTTTATAATATGGGATAAGTACGGCGTGGTCCCCCTGGAGGAGTACCCGGGCCTTACAGGCTCTAACGATAAGCACAACCATAAGATGCTCCGCAACGAGATGTTCGGTTATCTGGAATGTGTCAGGGAGAATGGGACCTGGGATGAGGAACATAATCTGGCCCAGATCAGGCTGATCCTGGACAGGTATCTGGGCAGGCCGCCGGCAGAGTTTGAGTTCGAAGGCAGGAAGATCACCCCGAAGGAGTTCGTGGATAAGGTGCTGAAGGTGGATACGGATGACTACGTGCAGGTGATGTCAACCCTCTCCGAGCCATTCTATGTTCAGGCCGAGTTCGATGTGCCTGATAACTGGAGGCCAACGGACACCTACTATAACCTCCCCCTGGATGAGTTCTATGGCCACATAAGGAAGGCCGTCTCAGAAGGATACACCGTGTGCATAGGCGGGGATGTTTCCGAGCCAGGTTATAACGGCTTCGAGGACGGAGCGGTAATCCCCGATTACGATATCCCCCGGGATTATATCAGCCAGGACTCGAGGGAGATGAGGATCTATAATCATACCACCACCGATGACCACGGAATTCATCTGCTGGCACACCGGGAGGTAGATGGGGACGACTGGTTCCTGATAAAAGACTCCTCCAGGAGCTCCCGGCATGGAGAATTTCATGGATATCTCTTCTACCGTGAGGATTATGTCAAGCTGAAGATGCTTACCTATACGGTACACCGGGATGTGTTGGAGGACCTGGAGCCGAAATTCAGAAAGGCTGCCAGGGAAATGGAGTAAATAGAAAGCCCCCGGCTTCTGCCGGGGGCTTATTTATGGTAGCGGGGGCTGGATTTGAACCAGCGACCTTTGGGTTATGAGCCCAATGAGCTACCAGACTGCTCTACCCCGCAATATATCTTCCGCAATAGTAAATTATTCGTTATTACCTTCAATGTCAAGTAAACTCGGTCCGGAACCCTCAGTTTTACCAGCCGGGATTACCTTCAGGCGGAGAACCCGGTCACCGGGCCTGATATATCCGTACTCCTCCCTGGCCACCTTCTCGATTGCGAATGGATCGTTCCTTAGGGATTCGATCTTATTCTTCAACTCGCCGTTGCTGCTCTCCAGGGTATTGATCCTGTTCTCGATATTCTCCAGTCTTCCGTGAGCCTTCCAGAGGTTTATGAATCCGGTATCGCCGGCGGTAAATATGAGGAAGATAAGTATAAGGACTGCGCCCATGAACAGGCGGGCGAACTTCCTGGATACATCGATCCTTCGGTTGCGGATTCTCAGGTACTGGTTTCTTTCTCCCCACAATGATTTCATCTCTGGTCACCTCCCGCCTTGAGCTCAGCTTCCAAACCGGGCGAAGGCTTCCCTGCCCGGGAAGAGGGCTGTCTCTCCCAGAATTTCTTCTATTCTCATCAGTTCGTTGTACTTGGCAATCCGGTCGGTCCTTGAGAGTGAACCGGTCTTTATCTGGCCTGTATTGGCGCCCACCGCCACGTGAGCGATGGTAACATCCTCTGTCTCCCCGGAGCGGTGAGATACTACTGAGGTGTATCCCGCTCTGTCAGCCATAGCTATGGTATCCATGGTCTCGGTGAGTGTCCCGATCTGGTTGAGCTTTATGAGGATCGAGTTCGCGGAGCCTTCCTGTATACCCCGGGCCAGCCTATCAGTGTTGGTCACGAATATATCGTCCCCCACTATCTGGATTCTGTTTCCAAGCTTTCCGTTCATCATCTTCCAACCCTCCCAGTCATCCTGGTCCAGGCCGTCTTCTATAGATATAATGGGGAAATCATTTACCAGTCCGGAGTAGAACTCTACCATCCCCGCGGAGTCCAGAACCTTACTCTCGGCCTGCAGGGTGTAGCCCTTATCCGAGTAGAATTCGCTGGCCGCGGGGTCCAGTGCCAGGGCGATATCCTCCTCCGGCCTGTACCCGGCCTTCTCGATGGCGGATACTATTATCTCCAGGGCTTCCCGGTTAGATTTCAGGTTGGGGGCGAATCCCCCTTCATCGCCCACCGAGGTGGCGTAACCTTTCTCAGAGAGAATCTTCTTGAGAGTATGGAAAGTCTCGGCCCCGTAGCGGACCGCCTCCGTGACCGATTCCGCGCCCAGGGGTACTATCATGAACTCCTGGATATCCACATTGTTATCAGCGTGTTTGCCCCCGTTCAGCACGTTCATCATCGGAACTGGAAGCACTCTGGCGTTGAAACCACCTATATATTCGTATAGCTCCAGGTTGGTTGCGGAGGCGGCGGCCCTGGCCACCGCGAGAGATACCCCCAGAATGGCATTGGCCCCCAGGTCTGCCTTGTTGCTGGTGGAATCTATCTCGCACATGAGATGGTCAATGTATACCTGGTCTCTCGCGTCCAGACCGGCCAGCTCCGGGAACAACACTTCGTTGACGTTACCGACAGCATCCAGTACCCCCTTGCCGCCGTACCTGTCCTCGTCGCCGTCACGGAGCTCCACCGCTTCATATTCTCCGGTGGAGGCTCCGGAGGGAACCATGGCCCTTCCCTCGAAGCCGCTTTCCAGGATAACTTTGACCTCCACGGTAGGGTTCCCCCGGGAATCAAGGACCTCCCGCGCGTTAATAAACTCAATGGCATACATTACAGGGAACCTCCCATCATAAATGAATCCGGCCTCCACGGAGCCTGATTTCCAGACTCAGTCTAATTTTCTGCCATTTCACTGTCAAGCAAATTAATCGCTGACCGGAACTGCATTTATCCGGCTGATGCCAGAGAGTGCCGGATGCCCCGCAGGAGCACGCAGAATGGGGTTTTATCTTGAACCGGTTCCTGATATCTTTTAAAAGGTATAGTTGGAAACATTATTCCGGTATAACCCGTACTAAAGGTGAGTTGTGAAAAGAGAAGATGCTCAGCTTATTCGCAGGTGTCTGAAGGGAGATGAAAAGAGTTATGAAAAACTCCTTCAGAAATACAGGGGGCCGGTGTTCAGCATATGCCTCCGGATGGTACGGAACCGGGATGATGCCGAGGACCTCGCCCAGGATGTCTTTATCAAGATTTTTAATATCCTTGATAGGTATAATCCCTCATTTCCGTTTTCGAGCTGGCTTTATAGAATTACTTCGAATCTTTGTATCGACTTTTTACGTAAGAATAAAAGAACCGTGTTTTCAATGGACAACCCGGTCTCGGGAGATGACGGCGATTTCGAGCGTCAATTCCCTTCCGGGGATATCGGGCCTGAAAAAGAGGTTGAACTGAAGGAGGAGATGGTGATCCTTGAAAACGCCATACAGAGCCTGCCGGAACATTACAGGATGATCGTGCTTCTGCGCCACCAGGAACACCTCTCCTATGATGAGATATCGGAGACCCTCGGTATACCACTGGGTACAGTTAAAGCCCGGATTCACCGGGCCAGAAAGATGATAGTCGATTTCTTCAGAAATCAACGAAATGGCTCCATGCCGGTAGATGAAGGGAGCAGAAATGATCTGTAATAATAATCACGTGGTTTTGAAAGGTATATTGATAGTGCTGCCTCTGATACTGATCCTTATGCCGCTTGGCTGCCTGGCGTCCTATGAGTACGAGAAGACTGAGAGGATGGAGTTGTCCGCTGACGGGGTAAGGAAACTTGCAATTATCGCCAGCAAGTGCGACGTGAGGGTGACCGGAAGGCGGAATTCCGGTATGGTAGTTGTCAATATCATCAGGTCGGTGAGAGAAGATTCCGAAGAAAAGGCCAGAGAGCTGGCCGAGAAGATGCGTGTTGAGGTCAGAGAAAGTTCCGGTATGATAGAGCTGGTGACCGAGTATCCCGGAAATGGCAGTGAGAGTATAAATATTATAGAAGCGATATTCGGCGGGGGGAGGAAGGTCAGTATGGACCTGGATATCACCGTTCCCGAGGAGCTGGATATTACTTTCGATACCTCCAGTGGAGATATTGAAATAATGAATGTCGCGGGGAATGTCGGGGTATCAACCGCCAGTGGAGACGTGGAGGCGTCCAGGATTGAAAACAAGCTGATAGTAAAGACAGCCAGTGGCGATATAGATGCTGAGATGATAGGTTCCCTTGCGGTTGAGGCCGCAAGTGGCGACATTTCAGCCGCTGATGTGAAGGGCAGCTGCGTGATATCGGTAGCATCGGGAGATGTGGAGCTGGAGGGTGTGGGAGGAGGCGTGGTGGTAAAGGCCATAAGCGGCGATATTGAGCTGGAGGGTGTCACCGGAAACGCGGAAGTATCGGCGACCAGCGGTGATATTGAACTGGAAGGGATGGGCGGGGATGTGAAGGCCTTTTCCGCCAGCGGCGATCTATATGTTAACGCCGCCCCGGCGCCGGGACGGAAGGAGTATGAGCTGGGAACCTCCGGGGGGGAGCTCACCCTGATTTTCAGCAGGCTTCTGAGCGAAGGATTCGTGCTGCAGGCCAGCACTACCAACGGAGATTTCGAACTCGATCTGCCTATTCAGATATCGGAGATGTCCAGGCAGCGGGTAAGAGGAGTGGTCCGGGAAGGTAAGTCGAGGGTTATTGTAGAAACATCCAGTGGTAACATTACCATAATGGAAAAAGGTGTATGATGGATTGTGATCTTTTCAGATTGATGATTCAGAAATACTACGACGGGGAGCTTGACCCCACTGAGCAGGCCCGTTTCGAGGCACACCGGTCCGGGTGCGCGGAGTGCAGCGAGCTGGAGAGAGATTTCCTGGAGGTGTTCTCCTCTCTGGAGAGGCTGGAGCCGTTTCAGCCGGCAGCTGATTTCGACAGCAGGGTTATGGCAGGTGTAGATACCGGCAGGTACCGGGAAAGCCTTGTCAGGAAGCTGATGAGGGATCTGACCTGGAAGTGGAACGCCATTCCGGCCTGGGCCAGGGTGGCAGGTTCGATAACCGCGGCCTTCGTATTCTTCATGTATGTGTTCAGGCCGGTTTATCTGGAAATGGTGGAAGTTTTCAGGAAAGCTGTAATCTTGATGCTTTCGGCGTTGGTTCTGCTGAGAAGAGCCGAGGACCTCTATGACAGGGTAATCAATTACCTGGATTCCAGCCCGGGATTCCTGGTGGCCGCCCGGGTACTTATGTCCAGGACGGTTCAGTTCGTCAAGGAGATTCCGGCAGGATATTACGTGATAGGAATACTGGTTTCTATTCTGATTATATATATGATGTTTAAATTAACAAGAACCTCCTGGCGGAAAGGAGAATCCAATGTTAGCGTTATTTAGCTCGGTTGTTGCCAGAGCCTTTATAATTATCATAGCCGCCCTCTTTCTCAACTTCGATACCGGAGTGGTAAGAAGTTGTGGCGGCCTGATCCCTTCCGTTGCGGTCGAGGGAGGTTCCGAACCTGATTCGGTGAAAACAGATAAGGGGAAAAGGCCGAAGAAATCGGTCAAGATATCGATCTCCGATGACGGGATCAAGGTTGAGCACGGCAAGGATAATAAATTCATCATAGACCAGAAGAATATTCAGTCTTTCGTGGAGAAGGGGATCAGGTCAATCCAGGCAGAATCCCTGATGTTCAATATCGGCATTGGTAAGGAGGACAGGTATACCAAGGAGATAAAGGGCGACAGGGTCAAGATCGGAAATAGAGTGGAGGTGGAGGATTATGAACTGATCCAGGGCAGCGCGGTTTCGGTGTTCGGGGGGTTGACCGTCAACGGCAAGGTGAAGGGTGACGCGGTATCTGTTTTCGGCAACCTGGAGCTCGGCCCCACCGCAGTGGTTAACGGAGATGTTGTGTGTGTTCTGGGCCACCTGGAGAAGGATGAAAACGCCACTGTCAGGGGTGAGACCATATCGATAGGGTCTGCGAACATGGCTGATGTGGGTGTTACCCCCCCTGTGATATTTCCATTTATGCCGATGCACGGCGGATTGATGAGACTGTTCATAAGGGTAGTGCTCTTTCTGGGCGGGGTTCTGCTGGTCCTTCTCATAACCTATTTCATCCCGGAGAGGCTGGACCGCTCCGCTGACCACATAGAGAGTTCCTTCCTTAAATCGGTGGGGCTGGGTGCCCTGGTATTCGTATTCGGTTCGCTGCTGGTTCTGATCGTGGCGATAATAATAGGTATAACCATAATAGGTATACCGGTATCGGTACTGATGATACTCTGCTACGTGGCATTCATGTTCCTCGGTTATTTCGTGGGAGCTTTCGCCCTGGGAAGGGTAGTGAGCAGGAAATTCAACCTGGGAGCAGATTCCAGGTATGTTCAGGGTATTATCGGACTGCTGATACTGGCGCTCTTCGGAATAATCTCAACCGGTATGAGCCTGGTGATACCTTTTGCGCCCTTTACCATGCTTATATCCCTGATCGGCAAGTTCATATCCTTCCTGGCGCTTCTTGCCGGAGTGGGGGCATTCATCATCTCCAGGGCGGGCACGTTACCCCTTAGTACCAGGGTGCTTACAGAGGAATAGCACCCCGGCGGGAGAGGCTGGCTGCGGGGTAAATAGCTTTACAGCCCCCGGGCCCGGTATTATCTTAAGTTCAGTAGTTTATTCTGTTCAACCGGGCCCGGCTGTTTAAATTGAAGACGATATCAGCTATTTCACTCTCTCTCCTTTTGCTTTCAGCCGCCGGAGCAGACCCGCTCCGGGCCGGCTCTCCCCTTCATTTATCCACCTATGAGGAATTTTCAGTCAATAGATACGCTGAAGCGGGGTCATATCTCTTTGACCGGTGCCGTCCTCCACGGGAACAGGACCACAGCGATTACGACAGTTTCGCCGGTCAGATGATCGATACAGTACTGGTCTCGGGCAACCGGGATACCAGACCGAAAACGATACTGAGGGAGATGGCATCCAAGACCGGCAGCAGGCTCAATCCTGATTTTCTGCAAAGAGACCTCTCCTACCTTTACGGCCTGGGGTATTTTTCCAGAGTAAGGATATCGGTACCTGAGACAGGGGGGGGCAGGTGCCGGATACTGGTCAGGGTCAACGAACGCCCGGACCTTTTCCTGAAATATCCCTATCCTGTCCTGGATTATGATTTCAAGAAGGGGCTCAAATACGGAGTGAAATGGAAGATCGAAAATTTCAGGGGGCTGGGTGAGCAGCTGTCGGTAGATTTCCAGAAGAGAGCGGATGAGGAGCACAGCGGCGGGGCCCGCTGGTACGTTCCATGGTTTCTGGGCAGGAGGCTCCGGTTCAATCTGAACCTGTTCAATTACAGGAAACTGGATGAGCCTGAGCGTAACGATTATATCAAATCGCGGTCGGGAGCGATGGTCAGGTTCGGATTACCTCTCAGCAGAAGTTATGTAAGGCAGTTGTGGTTCTTTCCATCTCTTTCTCTTGAAGACCGACGTTCCCGGCTCTCCATACCTGAGAATATAAATGAGCCTGCCGGAGTCTACTTCGTGCAGAGTCTGGCATCAATCGGCTTTTCGCTGCTCTATGACAGCAGGAACAGGAATATAGTGCCCACCTCCGGTATGGTTTCCAACATTTATACGCAATATGTGCACTCTCTGAACGGGCTGGATCAGAATTACACCTTCTATGAGTTCAGGCACCGGAATTTCCTTTCTGTAACCGGTAACGACACCTTCATTATTGGTCTGGACATCTTCAACCGGGACGGCGATCTCCCGTCTTTCTTCAGGATGAGCATGGGTGGGCACTCCGACCTGAGGGGTTATAACAGCGACAGGAAGGCGACCTCCAAGCTGCTGGGAAGCCTGCAGTGGCGAAAGCTGCTCTCAGGCCCCAATGAGTATACCATACCCTGGGTTGGGCCGTTCGACATCAGCGTAAACCTCACATTCTTCATGGATACCGGGGCCCTTACAGATTCCTTCGATAAATTAACCCTCTCCGATTTTCATTCCACTGCCGGAGGGGGTATAGAAATAGTATCCCCGCTGCAGAACCTGATCCGGCTGGAGTACGCCGGAGACGCTCATGGGTCCGGAGGTTTCTACTTCATCTCCGGCAGCAGGTTCTGACCGGGGGATTGAGGATTATTCCGCTATCTGACAATAAGGCATTAAGTGTTTGTTATTATATAACATAGTTGTGTTGGCTCATTTTGTTCCGGTCCCGGAATGGGGGATATTACTCAATCAATTATCATTTCTCCGGGTGTTTTCTGCATTGTCCGGGAAGAGATATCAGCTATAGCTGCGGCTTGTCCGTGCTTATATAGTGTTATACTACAATAAGTTGCCAGCTATATTATTCGCCGCTCCCCCCGCCGGGGAGGCTGTAATGAGCCTCGCCCGATGCCGCGGGAACGGCAGATGCAATTATATTCCCCGTTATTTAACAGGGAATGTGTTTCTGATGTCGTATAAGTGCAATAATAACAATATTATAATGGCGGCTTTGCCTTTCTTTATGATCATTCTTCTTATCCCCGGCCCCCCCGGGATTTTGGGAAAATCACTCAGCTATTCCTTCGGAAATGGAATAAAAGCAAGAATTTACACACCCGATACCATCAAAGAAGAGATGCTTAGAAGAACCCCGGGGGGGAATCTTATACTGGAGGTTGCGAGGGGATGGGAATATGAATTGATCGAAGATCCCTCCGATCCCGCAATCGCCTACAGCGGGGACGGGAATTTTCATCCGCACCGCAGCATGTATATACTGGAAGCACTGGAGGAAGTGGATGTGAACGGTAACATCCTGGATATCGAGATAAAGGTTTATCTTCTTCCATTCCCCAGAAGAGGGATTGTAAACAGTACGGCCAGCGGATACAGAATATTCCTTTGCCCTGCCGTACTGGAGCCTGAAGGAAGCACCAGCAAGTGTATCGTCACCCACGAGCTGGGGCACTGCGTCCAGAGAAGGTATCTCCCCGTAAGCAGGATCAGCGACTGGAGGGTTTATCTCTCCATGCGGGGATTTCCTTCCCGTGAAGAGATAGATTTCGGCTGCTCCTCTCACCGAGATGACCCGCTCGAGATATTTGCCGAGGATTTCAGGTACCTTTTCGGAGGTGAGGATTCCCTCTACCCTGAGGGAGTTGAAAACGGCTCCCTGCGATCCCCCGATGAAGTGGCCGGCCTGGAGGATTTTTTCTGCTCCCTGGTTAGCGGTTCCCCATTCTCCCCGGTTGAGGGCGGCCCGACACTGCCTGTGGCTGTATCAAACTACCCAAACCCTTTCAATCCCGCCACTACCGTCAGGGTGAACCTCAGCGAGGAGACGGTCAGCAGGAACCCGAGATTAAATATTTCTGTGTACGACGCAAACGGCAGGCTGGTAAATGAAATATTCGACCGGCGGGTCGGCAGCCGGACCATAACGGCCGGCTGGAACGGGAGAGACCGCAGCGGGGCTTCGGTATCCAGCGGAGTTTATATGTACGTGGTAAGAGCGGGGAATCTGAGGACGACGGGCAAGATGCTCCTTCTCAGGTGATCCGGCCTCAATCCCTTCTGTGAAACCTCAGTTGGCCGCATGCCGCTGATATGTCCCGGCCGCGGCTTCTTCTTACCGTCACCGCAGGGGCCCTGGGGAGAAGGATACTAATGAAATGGTCGATCCTTTCCTCGGAGGGCCTTCTCAGTTCAGATCCGATCCATTCATTGAGTGGTATGAGGTTTATCTTGAAAGGCCTTCCGGCTGTCAGGTCTGACAGAGCCCGTGCGTTCTCTTCGGTATCATTGACTCCCGCAATCAGAACATACTCCAGTGTAGTCCTGGTCCCGCTCTTCTCTGCAAAGTACTCCGCCGCTGATAATGTTTCCATAATCGGTGCCGATCCCGGCATGAGTTCTTTTCTGGAGCGGTCCTCTGTCCCGCTCAGCGAGATCGCCAGACTGAACTTGAGCCCGCTGTCTGCCGCGTCTATGATCTTTCCGGGAAACCCTATGGTGCTGACTGTTATCCGCTTCTCCCCCAGGGCGAACCCATCCTGGTGGTTCAGTATCTCCATTGAACGGTAGAGGTTTTCAAGGTTGAGAAAAGGTTCTCCCATACCCATGAATACGATATTGAACCTTCTCCTTGGGCGGATATGCGCTTTCCTGAAGTAGAGTACCTGGTTAAGTATCTCATCGCTGCGAAGGTCTCTTTCGAAACCCTGCATCCCGGTGTTGCAGAAGAGGCAGCGCAGAGGGCAGCCGATCTGCGTGGATATACAGATGGTCTGGTGCTTCTCAAATTCCATCAGTACAGCCTCCAGCATCAGACCGTCGTCGCATTCCATCAGGAATTTGGTACTGCCGTCCTCGGGGGACTCTACAGCCTCAGCGGGTGCCAGAGAGCTGATCCGGTAGCGGGCATCCAGCCATTCCCGAAGCTGGACCGGAATATTGGTCATCTCCGAGAAATCTTCCACTCCCTTCTGGTACAACCACTTCATCAGCTGTGATTTCCGGTGGTTTTTCTCCCCCAGATCATCTATGATTGAGTGGAGTTCATCTATGGAAAGGTTTTTTATGTTTGTCTTCTTCAAAGCTATCTCCTTATTAAGGAAATGATACGTAATAAAAACGATTTGTCCAGAGATATCAGTACGGTAAAGGGGTGCCTGGATCTGGGGAGCAGTTATTTCAGGCTTCTGCTTGCAGAAACCCCGGAAACGGGAGAAAAGCCCGCGCCCCGGCCGGTCTTCGAGGATAACCTCTATATTGGATGGGGTGAGGATATTGCCGGGCACGGTATGGTAAGAGAGGAGTCCCTGGCAAGGGCGGTCGGGCTATTCCGCTCGATTCTGGATCAGTCTGCGGCTCATGGCTGCCCCAGGCCTGCCATTGTAGGAACAGGCACTTTCAGGAAGGCCCGGAACCGTGATGAGATCCTGTCGCGGCTGGGGGAGGTCTCTTCTCTCCCGGTAAGGATACTTTCCAGCCGTGGAGAAGCGGCCTATTCATTCCGTGGAGCCGCTTCGCGTCTTCCGGCAGATAAGAGAGTGATGCTGATCGACCTGGGAGGGACCAGCACGGAGCTCTCCGCGGGCAGGGGCGGAGTGATTGATGATTGTATCGATATAGGTTTCGGGACTCACCACCTGGCATTGCCGCATCGCATGAAGGGGAGCCGGCTTCTCATCCGTTCGATAAGAAGAAGGTTTCTAAGTTCCGGCGGGGGAAGGATTTTCAGCGGAAGCGGTATTGACCCCGGGGCTTTTGACCAGGAGAGTGGAGGTAACGGTCTGGTCCTGCTGACCGGGGGAACGGCGGTAACCCTGGGTATGATTGATGACCTCTCCAGGGGGCTGGCCCCTGACCCGGGGCGAGATTCCAGGATGGATACCAACCTGCTTGAAACCCTTTTCAGGAGATTGATGGAGCTGCCCGCCATGAGATGGCCCCGGCTTCTTCCTGTAACTCCCCGGAGGGCAAACCTTCTTCCGGCTGGAATTGTTCTGTTGAAATTTATCCTGGAATGGTTAAATATTAATATGTTTACTGTCACTGCCAGAGATCTGCGATGGGGGATAATACTGTCAGGAGGCGAAGTAGCCGGGAGGTACATATTCGATGAGCAGAAGAGTGCTGATAGTTGACGACGAGAAGAGTATCAGGGATTCCCTGAAGAAGCTGCTTTCGTATGAAGATTACAGGGTATTTACCGCCCCGGAGGGAAATGCCGCCATCAAGACGGTCCGCACTGAAAGGGTTGACCTGGTGCTCCTCGATATCAAGATGCCCGGTATGGACGGGATAGAGGTCCTTGAGGAACTTAAGAAGATAGAGCCACACCTTCCGGTAATAATAATCTCAGGCCATGGCAATATCGAGACCGCGGTTAAGGCCACCAAGCTGGGAGCCTACGATTTCATAGAGAAACCCATTGACCTGGACAGGGTTCTTCTTGCCGTGAGAAACGGAATCAGGCAGGGGCGGCTGGCGCGCCAGAATGTCAGGCTCAAGAAGAAGATGGAGGACCGTACCCGTATTATAGGGGAACACCCGAGTATTGAAAAAATAATGGAAATCATCCGGCAGGTGGCTCCCACCAGCGCCAGGGTTCTTATTACCGGGGAGAACGGGACCGGCAAGGAGCTGGTGGCCAGAAAGATACATGAACTTAGTGATAGAGCTCAGGAATCATTCATAGAGGTAAACTGCGCGGCGATACCGGAAGAGCTTATAGAGAGCGAGCTCTTCGGTCATGAGAAGGGTGCATTCACCGGAGCTACCGGGCAGAGGATCGGTAAATTCGAACTGGCCGACGAGGGTACCCTCTTCCTGGATGAGGTTGGGGATATGAGCCTCTCCGCCCAGGCCAAGGTCCTCCGGGTGCTTCAGGAGTCGGTTCTGGAGAGAGTGGGGGGGAGCAGGCAGATCAGCGTGGATGTCAGGGTGATCGCCGCCTCCAACAAGAACCTGGAGGAAGAGATTGAGAAGGGGAGATTCAGAAAGGACCTGTTCTTCCGGCTGAATGTGGTCCCGGTCGAGGTTATCCCTCTCAGGGAGAGGGTTTCCGATATCCCGGTCCTGGCATCCTATTTCCTATCCCGAATAACCGGGGAACTGGGCCTGGAGGAGAAGACGATCTCTGCCCCTCTGATGGAAGAGATGAAAAGTTACCACTGGCCGGGCAATGTAAGGGAGCTGAGAAATGTAATCGAGAGGATATGCATTCTCAGCAGAGATGATGAGATCGGTCTTTCCGACATCCCTTCCCTGGAAGGTCCTGACCAGGTGGGGGAAGACCCCTTCAGAGTGGATGATTATAACCAGTTCAAGGAGCTGGTGGAGAAAAAGTTCTTTATGCGAAAGCTCCGGGAAAATGAGGGTAATGTGTCAAAAACAGCACGCAAGCTGGGAATGCAGAGGAGCAACCTGTATAATAAGCTTAACAAATATGAAATTGACTACCGGGGGTGAGCCTGAAAATCATATCGCATGCTGCCGGGGGAGTACCGCGCGATGGAAATTGGAGGTAATTATTCCTCAATAAATAAGATAAATCTTGTAATAGGTTATTTGTAAA
>WJIX01000202.1 GCA_014730075.1 bacterium
CATAAGTACAATGTAGTCAGGATCACGCGCCAGAATATACTCCGATCTGTTTTCGAACCCGGAATGGCCTTTCTCTCTCCTGTGGTTTCTGGTCACCAGCTCGAACAGGTCCAACACCCTTCTGTTGGAGAAGTAGGCGAATGCTCCCACATCACTTATCGCGACAGTAGCTTCCGGATCGGTGTTCTCCCTGAACCATCCGGCCATTTCCCTGTAGTTCTGAGACAGGTAATTGTGGTCTCTGACCGCCGGAAGGACCAGTCCGGCAATCCTCTTTTCGGCGGCAGCGGTAACCAGAAAGATGGCAGCCAGGGATATCCCGGCAACCGCCCTCAGCCGGGGCGTGCTGATCTTCCGGCATTCTCTCACTGAAAGGATGCAGCAGAGACCGGCTGCAACCAGGGGGACAAGTACCGGCAGGATGTGCGCATAAAACCGGTAGTAGAACATCCAGTCCCCTCCCGATATTATTATAAAGGCGGTGTAGAAGACCACCACCAGGGAGCATAGTTTGAACAACCGGCTTCTTCTTCTGAAAACAGCTGGTACAGCCGCCAGCCCCACAATTAAAGCTCCCCCGGAATCTCTGATGAATTCGGCGGTATAACGTCCCCCCCTTAGTATCGATCCGAATCCGCCGCCCATCTTGGCGTAGAATGTGTTCGCCACCGGGTCCCGGAAGTAGTTCCATCTCCAGATGTAATATGTTCCAAAGGTGATTAGATAGGGCAGAAACTCGAACAGGAAAACCTCCCTGAAACGGCTACTGAGCTTACCCCCCTCCCGGAAGATTGCCCTTCCGCCCAGGATGAGGATAGCCACTGCCGGGCCCTCCACTCTGGTCAGAGAGATCAGTACCAGCAGGATTATCAGAAGCGCCCTCTGAGCCGGGTTCCTGCCGCCGGCTGACGCCAGCAGGGCTCCAGCGGTCAAGGCGGCGAAGAAAGAGGTTTCCAGGCCAGAGACCGCGTGCCGGGTCAGAAAAGGACTGGCGGCGATATATACAGGGGCGATAAAAGGTATCAGCCGGTTCCGGGGGCACAGCCTCCTGGCAAGGAGATACGAAATAAGCATGGCGGCAAGGGCTGCTGCGATACCGGCCGATCTGGAAAAGAACTCCGGGCTGATCCCGGAGCGGATCCCGGCTGAGATCATCATAACCCAGAGAAAATTGGAGTACCCTTCCACCCTCTCCCCGCTGTTGAATACCAGCCCCTCCCCCCGTGCCTGGTTTTCAGCGTAACGGTAAGTGATATAGGCGTCATCCTCTGTCCAGCCCCAGTATAACAGGGCGTGAAGAAAGAGAGCGCCGCCAACTATCAAAATCACCGCCGCCGGGAGAAAAACCCGGCTGGAGCCATCCTTTTTTCCTCCAGGGAGCATGCTTCCCCCACTGTATGATCAGAACGTTTATGCAGGTAAAAACGTAGTGAGAGGATAAGGGAAACACTGCCAGGCGGCAAGACAAAAATCCCCTGGGGGGTCCTGATTCTCAGACGGAAGATTCCAGCCTGTTTTTTCTCAAGTTTAATTCCGCTCAAGCGATATAAAAAGTAAGGAGCCGCTCCGAAGAAAATACTTTTCCAGATGCAATCCTCTGCATATGGGGCGGAATGGGACCGACAGTATTAAGAAAGTGATGGTTTAATAGCGACATCACGGACGAGATGTTTATGTCAGTTGTAAATAAAGGGTTCTTTTCATTCATACTTATCTCATGGCTGTTCTGTTCATCGGCGGTTTCGGCAGACAGCTATCAGCGGGCCTCGGTGAAGATACAGTCCGCACTGTTTGTAAAGGTGCTTGGATTCAACAAGGCGCTTCAGGGAGAGCTTATGGTTTATGTCATGGGCGAAGAGGAGTTCGCCGGCGAGTTCAGGACCCTGGTGGGTTACCAGATTGGAGACGGAAGACTGGCGGCGGTCACCAAGGGAGAAGCCCTTCCACTGGTAAAGCCGGACATAATCTATATAGGGGATGGGGTGGAGCTGGGAAAAGTACTGTCCTACGCGGAAGAAAACAGGATTATGACTATCTCCGGAAACCCTGAATTCATCGATAAGGGCGTTTCGCTTATAATAGCGGTTCAGGACGGCAAGCCTAAGCTGATTGTGGATACCGAAGGTTCCATCAGAGAAGGGGTGGAATGGAACCAGACCATGATCAAACTCTCAGTGATATATTGACCTTGTGGTTAAATCAATAAATTATTAATATCTCCGGCCACCCGGCCCGGACGATAAAACACAACTATTTAGATATCTTGACATTATTTTAGATTTCTTCTAATCTGTCCCTAATCGAGGGACAGCTGATTTGACTATCTTGGAAAAGGAGCTATAACTATGATCAAATTCAGCAATAAACAGTTGAAAGTTCCTGAATTGATGCGTCCGGTCTATATGGTAACGGGGGGCCAGTCGAAGTTCGGTCGGGCCATTCCGGAGAAGAGGACCGAGGAGCTCTGCGTGGACGCACTTACCATGGCCGCGGAGATGATCGGGCTCTCACCTGCGGAGCTGAAGAGCTACATCCATTCCTGCTACTACGGGCACTTCGCCGATCATTTCGGCGATCAGCTTCTCGGGGAAGCGGTTATCCATGACCGCCTGGGGCTTGACCCGCTGGGGAATATAGGGATAAAGACGGGGGGAGCCACGGGTGGTTCCACTCTGTGGGAGGCGGTAAAGGCGGTGGCCTCCGGTTATTCCGACTGCGCCCTGGCAATGGGCTGGGAAAGAATGGACGAGGTCCCCACCGATGAAGGAAACTTTCTGATATCATGTGCGGCTGACAAGGACTGGGAGTCGCCACTGGGGCATATCTACACCGGATATTACGCGGTAATGGCTCAGCGATATTGGCAGATATTCGGAAAGGCGGAGGATTCATTCCGTAAGACCCTGGCCGAGATATCGGTAAAGCACCACGGGTATGCCAGGATGAATCCGTTCGCGCAATCACCCATGGATATTACGGTGGAGGATGTTCTTAAGTCGCCGGTAGTGGCCTTTCCGCTCAGAGCACTGGACTGCTGCCTTATGAGCGTGGGTGCAGCCTGCGCGATAATCTGCGACGAGAAGACCGCTCAGGAGCTGAGCAAGAATTCTCCCCATAAACCTCTTCGTATCTGGGTTGCGGCGGGCTCTCATACGCTCAGGCCGGCAGACAGAAGGGATATGGATATCCCTCTGCTGCCCAACGAATCTGAGGACCAGTATAAGGACCTGGGCGAGAGATTTCCGGGCGGGGACAGGTATCCCGGATTCACCGGATTTCTGGCAGCCAGAATGGCCGCCTGGTACGGATACAGAATGTCAGGAGTGACCGATCCCACAGAGGACCTGGATCTCCTGGAACTTCATGATGCCTTTACCATAAGCGATGTTCAGACCTATGAAGATATAGGTGTCCGCCCTTACGGAGAAGGGCGTGATTACGTGGAATCGGGCGACTGCTACCATACCAATCCCAATACCGGAAAGCCCGGGAAGCTGCCTTCCAATATTTCGGGTGGTCTGATCGGTTGCATGCACGCGGTAGGGGCCACCGGTATCATGCAGACCTTCGAGGTAGCCACTCACATCTGGAAAAGGTGGGCCGAAGTACACGGAGACCAGAAGCGATGGAAGGAATTCGGGCGCAGCAAGCCGGATGACTGGCAGGATCTTCAGGTAAAGGGGGCAAAGAGAGGGATGGCGATCAGCCACGCCGGCGTAGGCTCGCATGTAACATCCACAATCCTTATGGACCCGGATAATCTGCTTAAGAATGCTCAGTAAAGGAGATAAACCATGAGTATGTTCGGACAGGTATATGTAAAGAACGGAAGGTACAAGCTGAAGGGGGACTTCCACCATCTGACCCCCAATACTCCCATAAAGAACGCTGACCGGAGCTGGAAACTGATGGGTGTGACCAACCCGAGGGATATGACCTACATACACACCTATGGAGGAGAGGCCCCGTTCTTCGAGGCTCTGGGAGAGGGAAAGCTGTTGGGCTCGCGCTGTGATAACAAAGAGTGTGAGTTCAAGGGCACTATCTATCAGCCATTCAGGATTCATTGCCCCGACTGCCTGGGGAGGAATTCGGCAGTGGATATGACTGAACAGGCCAGAAAGAACGCCAGGATACACACTTTCATGGTCTGTGAGAGATCGGGGGCATTCAATATTCTGGACAAACCGATTAAGTTCGTCAATGTGGAGTTTGAGGGGGTAAGCACTATCCTGATGAGTTACCTGTCAGTGGGCGATCCCGAGATCGGGATGAAGTTAGTTCCCATATTCAGGACTACAAACCCGACTTATACGATTCTTGACCTTTCCTGGGTTCCGGACGGGACCGGCGAGGAGCAGCTCCCCGAGGGATTCAGCTTCTGACCACGAGGTTGAGATAGACCGGAGGTATGCAATCGATTACGGATTGACCGAAGAGCAGAAAATCCTGAGAAGCAGTATCAGGGATTTCGCCGAGAGCGAGATCGCTCCGGTAGCAGCGGATCTGGATGAGAGCGGAGAGTTCTCAGTGGAGCTGACCCGCAAGATGGCCGATATGGGACTGTTCGGAATAGTTGTGCCGGAGGATTACGGAGGCTCCGGAATGGACTATCTTTCGTACTGCATAGCTGTGGAGGAGCTGGCCAGGATAGATGGGTCCCAGGCGGCCACCGTTGCAGCCGGAAATTCCCTGGGGATCGGACCGATATACTACTACGGCAACGAGCAGCAAAGGGAAGAGTGGCTTCCGCGACTCTGTTGCGGAGAGATACTCTCCTCCTTCGGGCTGACCGAACCGGATGCCGGTTCTGATGCGGGGGCCAGCAGGACCACCGCCAAGTTGAAGGACGGGAAATGGGTGATAAACGGCAGCAAGATATTCATCACCAATTCATCTTCCGAGATCTCGGGTGTCTGCACCGTCCAGGTGGTTACCGGAATGCGGGATGACGGGAGGAAGGAAATCTCCTGCATTCTGGTTCCGAACGGCACCCCCGGTTTTACCGCGGAGAAGATGACCGACAAGATGATGTGGAGGGGATCGGATACCGGCGAACTCTATTTCGAGGACTGCCAGGTCCCGGAGGAGAATCTCCTCGGGGGCAGGGGGGAGGGATTTCACCAGATGCTGGAGACCCTGGATAACGGGCGGCTGGCCATAGCGGCAATGGGGCTGGGTGGGGCACAGGGAGCCTTTGAGATGGCCCTGGATTATACCAGAGAACGCGAGCAGTTCGGACAGCCGATTTCAACCTTCCAGGTAAACGCATTCAAGCTGGCCGATATGGCGGTGGAGATCGAGGCGGCCCGTGCCCTGCTGTACAAGGCGTGCAGGCTGCGGGACCAGGGAGAGTCTTTCTCCAAGCAGGCAGCCATGGCCAAACTGTACTGCTCCGAGGTAATGGGAAGGGTAGTGGACCAGGCGGTCCAGTTATTTGGCGGATACGGCCTGATGAAAGAATATCAGATCGAGAGATTCTACAGGGATTACAAGCTGCTGACCATCGGAGAAGGGACCTCGGAGGTCCAGCGTATAGTTATCTCCAGGAAGATAGGTTGCTACGACGTATGATAGGCAGGGTCAGATGAACAGGCTGGCCTGAACGGAACCTTCTCGAAACCCACTCTCTCAGTCTGTCCGCAGCTCAGGGATTTCCCTGTAAAGATCCAGTGATTCCGGGTTCCTGAGAGCGTCCTGGTTCCTGACCTCCTTGCCATGGACAATATTCTTTACCGCTATTTCCACCTTCTTCATGTTGATGGTATACGGGATATCCTCCACCTGGATGATCTTGCGGGGGATATGGCGGGGAGAGGTGTTCTCCCGGATGACTTCCCTTATCTTCTTCTTCAGCCGGTCATCCAGCCGGAGCCCCTCGGCCAGCTTGACGAACAGGATTACCCGCTCATCCCCTTTCCACTGCTGGCCTATCACCAGGCTGTCTTCCACCCCTTCGACCCTGTCCATCTGCCTGTAGATCTCCGCTGTTCCTATCCTTACTCCGGAGGGGTTCAGGGTAGCGTCCGATCTTCCGTAGAAGATCACTCCGTTATTTTCAGTTATCTCGATAAAGTCACCGTGTCTCCACACCCCCGGGTAGACGTCAAAATAGGCGCTGTTATATTTTTTCCCTTCAGGGTCGTTCCAGAAATAGACAGGCATGGAGGGGAAGGGAGAGGTGCACACCAGTTCCCCCTGCTGGTTTTCCACCGAGTTGCCTTCCCGGTCAAAGGCCCTGACATTCATCCCCAGGGTTCTGCACTGAAGCTCCCCCCGGTATACCGGCCCCATCGGATTTCCGGCGGCAAAGCAGCCGTTCAGATCGGTGCCCCCGGAGATAGACGAGAGACAGAGATCCTCCTTGATATCTCTGTAAACGAAATCGAACTCGCTGCCGTGGAGGGGGGATCCGGTGGAGAGGATTGCCTTGAGACTGGAAAGGTCATATATCTCTGCCGGCTTGACCCCTGATTTATTCAGAGCTGCCAGGTATTTGGCGCTGGTTCCGAATATGGTAACCTTAAGATCCTGGGCCATCTCAAACAGGGCTCCCGGCCGTGGATGGAATGGGGCGCCATCGAACAGGATCACCGTCGCTCCCAGGGCCAGGGAGCTGGTCAGCCAGTTCCACATCATCCAGCCGCAGGTGGTGAAATAGAATATCCTGTCCTCCCTTTTGAGGTCAGTGTGAAGGGCCAGTTCCTTCATATGGTGGATCAGTATCCCCCCGGCGCTCTGGACCATACACTTGGGCAGGCCGGTGGTTCCGGATGAATACATAATGTACAGGGGGTGCCGAAAGGGTAGCTGCCGGAACTCAACCTCGGTGTTATCAGATATGAAGTCGTTCCAGAGAATACCCTTTTCGATGCCGGATAAGTCCGGGTCCTCGCCGATGTATGGGACGACTACTACCCTTTCTATGGAGCCGAGCTTTTTGAGGATCCCGGCTATCTCATCCAGAGAATTGAACTTCTTTCCCTTGTAGGTATAACCGTCGGCGGTGAAAATAAGTTTGGGCTCTATCTGGCCGAACCTGTCCAGCACGCCCTGAATACCGAAGTCCGGCGAACAGGATGACCAGAGGGCTCCGATACTGGCTGACGCGAGCATCGCTATTATGGTCTCGGGGATATTGGGCATGAATCCCACAACCCGGTCTCCCTCCTCTACACCCATCTCTCTCATTGCCCCGGCCAGTTCCGCCACCCGGCGGTAGAGTTGCCGGTAGGTTATTTCCCGGGTACTTCCATCCTCTGCCCTTGCTATTATGGCCGGCCTGTCATCCCGGTACCTGAGAAGGTTTTCGGCGAAGTTCAGCCTCGCTCCCGGGAACCACTCCGCGCCCGGCATCCGGTCCTCTCCCGTCAGGATCTCCCGGTAGGGAGCTGAGTGAATGATATCCAGGTAATCCCATAGTGATTCCCACAGCCGGGGGATATTATCCACCGACCATTTCCAGAGCTGATGATACTCTTCGAACTCCTGGTTGTGCCGGCGATTGATATACTGCATGAAATTGTACATATTGCTTTCCGCTATGCGCTCGCTGGAAGGCTTCCACATCATTCTGCTCATTTCAGATTAACTCCCTTTCATCTGGCTGATGCCGGAGCGGTAACGATTCCGCCACCGCTTCTGATATAAGTTATTCTTTACCGGAATCTTCTCTACATTCTATCGCTGTCACCGCAACAGGTCAAAAATTATTTCAACAGCGGTCCTTACCCTTGGAGTGTGGGCCGTGGAAGCTTGTTTATTTTTTCCGGTTCTGGTAGAATTCTACTCCTGATTTTTAATTGTTCACATTCTACCCATGAAGCGGAAAAAGAGATTTAGATATCCGCGGGAAAGCCAGGCTGTTGGAAGATTCCAGAAAAGAAGCGGCTCCGAAGTTCGGCACATTCCTGGGAGTGTACACCCCCAGCGTTCTTACTATTCTGGGCCTGATCATGTATCTGAGGCTGGGGTGGGTAGTGGGCAACCTGGGCCTGGGAAAGACTATCATGGTAGTACTGATATCAAGCGCTATCACTTTTATCACCGGTTTGAGCGCTTCGGCGATAGCAACCAATATACGTATCGGGGTGGGAGGGGAATACTATATGATAGCCCACAGCCTGGGCCTTGAATTCGGCGGTGCGATTGGAATTCCACTCTATCTCTGCCGCACCCTGAGCATAACTTTCTACAGCTTCGGCCTGGCCGAAAGCATATCGGTGCTGGCCGGCAATTGGATGGGGATTGCCTCTCCCCACACCGTACCGGTACTGGCCGCCATAATAATTATCATCATAACGGCCCTTTCGGGGAAGAGTGCTGAACTGGCCCTGAAGCTCCAGGTTCCCATAATGATAGCGGTGGCACTTTCCATTGTGGCCCTGCTGGTGGCAGCCCTCTCTTCCGGATTCCGCTCCCCCGAGATGGAATCGACTTACCGTACCGCTCCGGCCGGGTTCTGGTATGTCTTCGCGGTCTTCTTTCCGGCTGTTACGGGATTTACCGCCGGAGTGGGAATGAGCGGTGACCTCCGGGATTCCAGCAGGAGCATACCGAGGGGTACATTGCTGGCGGTGATTACCGGGGCGATAGTGTACACTATGATACCGGCTGTGTTCTCGGTGACCAGGTCGATCGGATTCGGAGAACTTGCCGAGCCGGGGGTAGGAGCATGGACCAGGGTGGCGCTGTTCGGCCCTGTGCTGGTTTTCGCCGGGATGTGGGGGGCAATACTCTCATCCGCCTTCGGGAGCGCGCTTACCGGGCCCAGGGTACTTCAGGCACTTTCGGAGGACGGGCTGGCTCCCCGTTTCCTCTCCCGGCTATCACGCGAAGGACAGCCCACCATAGCTACCTGGGTAACCGGAATCCTGGCGCTGGCTTCTGTTTTTCTGGGTTCGCTCAACGCGGTAGCCCAGTTCGTTACCATCCTCTTTCTAACCCTTTACGTAATAATAAATTTCAGCGCCGCCCTGGAGAAGCTGGTGCAGGATCCTTCCTACAGGCCCACCATTAATGTTCCCTGGTATGTATCCATATTCGGTTCGCTGGGGGCGATATTCGTAATGTTCCTGCTGAACCCAGCCGCCTGCCTGGCCGCGGTGGTGATAGAGGGGATATTATATTCTATTCTCAGAAGGAAGGCGCTCGGCAAGAGGTGGGGTGATGTCAGGGCGGGCTTCTGGCTGTCACTCTCCCGGTTTTCCCTGGCCAGGCTGGAGAGACACAGGATAGATCCCAGAAACTGGCGCCCCAATATAATAGTATTCACCGACAAGATCGAGAAAGAGATCGATATGATATATCTGGCTGAATGCTTCAACCAGAACAGGGGAGTGGTTACCGCCTGCCAGGTAGTGGAGGGTATGCTCAGCAGGGAGGATATAAATGTCAGGGAGATTGAATCGGAGATGAAGCGGGTACTCTACGAGAATAATATACAGGCTTTCTGCGAAGCGAACGTTGCTCCCGATTTCGTAAAAGGCGCCATAGATATCGCGCAGATTAACGGAGTGGGGAAATTGCGTGCCAATACTGTGATGTTCGGGTGGCCCAGAAAGAAGGAGAAGCTGGTCTCGGTACTCAGTATCATGCGGACCATATCGAGGATTGGAAAGAGCACCCTTATTGCCAGGATGAAGGATCTGGGGCACCGCTGGCCCAGGAACCGCCGGATCGACATCTGGTGGGGAGGGATGGAGAATAACGGAGACTTGATGCTGCTGCTGGCACACCTGCTTAAGCTGAACAGGAGCTGGGAGAACAGCAGGATAGTTCTCAGATCGATAGTTAAAAATGCGGATCAGAAGGAAGAGATGGAGGCGAACCTCTCGGATATAATCAGCACGGTAAGGATAAAGGCGGAACGAGAAGTGGTTTCGATGGGAGAGGTTGAGAGGATAGAGGATATAATCAAGTCCAGCAGCGCCATGGCCGATATCGTGTTTTTCGGGCTGATGATACCGGAGAGGGGCAGCGAGATGGAGTACGCCAGGAGGCTGATGGAGCTTTCCGACGGTCTGCAGTCGGTGATCTACGTTAGAAATGCAAGTGAGTTTTCCGGAAAACTGCTTTAGCAGGGGCCGGAATGCCCGATGAAAACAAGCAGCTCCATTCCTGTAAACCGGGGCACGGAGATTGCTTATATATTTCCGCAATTAATGGAATGATAACAGGGAGGGTTTGATAATGGCCAGTAAAGGGAAAAAAGGTTCAGAGGTAAAGAGGGCATATTCATTCAGCCCGGAAGGGGAGAAGTTTGCCATCCCCCGGAAGAAGGACTATCCCGCTGAATACAGGAGGCTCAAGAAACTGGTTGAGGCGGCCAGGAAGGAAGAAAGGGAGATAGTAGTGGTGATGGGAGTCGGTTTCGTGGGCGCGGTTATGGCGGCGATTATAGCCGATTCCAGGGACCGGTCGGGGAACCGGAAGAAATTCGTTATCGGGTGCCAGAGACCCAGCACCAGGAGCTACTGGAAGATACCGCTTCTGAACCGGGGCGAGACGCCGGTAAAGGCCGAAGATAAGGAAGTAGACGAATTAATCGGACGGTGCGTTCTGGAAGAGAAGAACCTGGTGGCAACCTTCAATAATGACTGCCTCAAGCTGGCTGACTGCGTGGTGGTGGATGTTCAGTGCGATTATCTGAAGAACGAACTGGGAAATATGAGGTCCGGAGAGGCGGATATGGCAGCCCTGGAGGCGACTATGCGCACCATAGGGGAGAAGATACCCCCTGAGTGCCTGGTGCTTATAGAGACCACCGTGGCGCCGGGTACCACCGAGTTCGTGGCCCTTCCCATACTGAAGAAGGCTTTTGAAAAGAGGGGCCTGAAATCCACCCCCCTGCTGGCCCACAGCTTCGAGAGGGTGATGCCGGGGAAGGAGTACGTCTCCAGTATCCGGGATTTCTGGCGGGTGTGCGCGGGGTGCACCGCCACTGCAAGGAAAAGGGTTGAGCGCTTCCTTAAGCAGGTCCTGAACACAAGGGATTACCCCCTGACCGTGATGGACCGTCCCATAGAATCGGAGACCACCAAAATCGTGGAGAACTCCTACCGGGCCACCATACTGGCATTTCTGAACGAGTGGTCCCTGTTCGCGGAGAGGAACGGGGTAGACCTGATAAAGGTGATAGAGGCAATAAGGATGAGGCCCACCCACAGTAATATCATCTTTCCCGGCCCCGGGATAGGGGGGTACTGTCTCCCAAAGGATGGCGGACTGGGATACTGGGCCTATAAGCATATACTCGGTTTCGAGGATGGGGACAGGGTTTTCAGTATAACACCCCGGGCTATAGATATAAACGATACCAGGGGGCTTCATGTCGCCGAGCTGACCCGGGACGCGCTAAGGAATATGGGCCGCTACATAGCCGGAGCGGATGTCCTGATCTGCGGGGTCAGCTACCGCCAGGATGTGGGCGACACCCGATACAGCGGCAGCGAAATGGTAGTGCGCAAGCTTACCGAGATGGGAGCTGAAGTGCGAATGCATGATCCGTACGTGGAGCACTGGTACGAGCTGGAGAAACAGGATACCTATCCGGCCGCAGGTATTTCCTGGAAACGGTTCTTCCGCAATCAGGACAAGCTGGTGGATGCCGAGGTGGGAAAGAACCTGGAAAAGGAGCTCAAGGGAGCCGAGGCGGTAATACTGGCCGTTCCGCACAAACCTTACCTGGACCTGGATCCCGATTTCCTGTTCAAGAAGGTGGGTAAGAGTTTCGCCATAATAGACTGTTTCGGGATACTGGATGATGACAGGATAAGGCGTTACTTTGAGCTGGGGTGCGAGGTCAAGGCTCTGGGACGGGGGCATATCCAGAGGATCAAGAAAGAGGTCGAAGGTAGTTAGGGGAGCGAGCGTATATAAACAAGGGGGCTTCCGGGCGGAGCCGGAAACCCCCAGGGCGGAATGAATTCTATTTCCTCAGTTCAACCTTACCGGACGCGGTATGCAGATAGATCTCCGGCGAATCGCCATTTTTGCTGAAAGACTTGCGGAGGTAAGTCCTGCCGTTCTTTTTGAACTCTTCCTCCCGGTCGAAACTGAACGGGGCTCTGATTCTTCCTCGGCCTTTTCTGGCGGTCAATTCGAAGTAACCCACCATTCTGTTGCCGTTATAGTCCAGGAGCACATCCCCGGAGGCGGTGGAGAGATCTATCCCCACCCGGGGTGAGTTCGCCAGTACTATCTCCACTTCGCCGCTGGCGGTGGAGAATTCGCTCTGAGAGGTTATTTCCAGCCCTTCCGCTTCAACATCTCCGCTGGCCACGCTGAGATCGAATCCCCCTCTGCTGTCAGATATCTCGATATCTCCGGAGGCGGCGCTGAGCTCTATCTCATCGCTGTCCAGCCCGGAACCCTCTATGTCGCCGCTGGCGGTGGACATTTCGATCTCACCGGAGCAGTCTTCGATATGGATGTCACCGCTGGCGGTGGAGAGA
>WJIX01000203.1 GCA_014730075.1 bacterium
CACCATAGACCTGACCCTGGAGGAGATCGCCAGGGGAGTCAAAAAGAAGATAAAGGTCAAAAAGAAGATCCCCTGTTCCAAATGCGGGGGCTCGGGAGCGGCCGAAGGGGAGGCAAGAGAAACTTGCGGGCGGTGCGGCGGTACAGGAGAGATCAGGCAGTCATCCCGTTCCCTGTTCGGCCAGGTAGTAAATGTTTCTGTCTGCCCGGTGTGCCACGGTGAGGGGACTGTGATAAAGAATCCCTGCCCTGAATGCGGAGGGGATGGAAGGGTAAAGGGTAGCAAGCGTGTTGAAGTGAAGATACCGGCGGGGGTCACTACCGGCAATTATATCCAGCTCAGGGGGCAGGGTGATGCCGGGCCAAGGGGAGGGCCGGCCGGAGATCTTCATATCATGATCAACGAGCTGGAACACGATATATTTGAAAGGCACGGTTATGATGTTCTCTGTGACCTGCCTGTTTCATTCTCTCAGCTGGCAGTGGGCGCCAGGGTGGAAGTCCCCACTCTTTTTGGAAAGGCGGCTATCAAGATACCGGCGGGCACCCATTCCCACAAGATATTCAGGTTGAAGGGTAAGGGTCTGCCCCATCTGAATTATTCAGGAAAGGGAGATCAGATGGTCAGGGTAGTGGCCTGGACTCCACAGAATCTAAGCAGCGAAGAGCAGGAAGCATTCAGGAAGCTGGAGGAAAAGGTAGACTCCAGAGTCCCCGGATGTGGTAAGAATGTATACTCCTGATCAATGACAAAACGGGCGACTGCTGAAACGGTGTCAATATGACGCACCGCAGATATTTCCATATCAGAAAAGAAAATATCAGGGGAAAATACGGTTTCATAGAACCGGGGGAAGCCCGGCATATCAGATCGGTATGCAGGATGGAGAAAGGGGATACCGTGCACCTGCTGGATGGAGTTGGAGGTGTATACAGGGCTGAGCTCCTTGAATTCTCCCCCTCCGGAGGAAGGGTATTGCTTCAGGAATCAGTTACGAGGAAGAAGGGTTTCAGCCCGGATATGGCGATAGCTCTTATCAAGGCGGGAAGAATGGATGCCGCGGTAGAGAAATGCGCCGAGATAGGGACCGGATCGATTATTCCCTTCGCCTGTGCCAGGACGGTATGGCGAGGGGGTGGGGGCAGTGCCGGAAAAAAGAGGGAAAGACTTCGGAGAAAGGTTATAGCCGCCTGCAAACAGTCCGGAAACCCATTCTTCCCGGAGGTGGAACCGGTAATCGATATGAACGGGCTGTTGAAAAAACTATCCGGGTATGACCAGGTGTACCTTGCAGACCGGAGAGGGAGAAGAGTTAGCGCCGCCGGAAAGGGCAGAGTCATTGGTGTGGTCGGACCGGAAGGTGGGTTGTCCGCTGATGAAGTTGAGAAGCTTGTCTCTGCGGGTGGGATCCCGGTTTCCCTTGGTGAAAACAGGCTGCGGGCCGAGACGGCGGCTGCCTGTCTTCTGTTCTGCCTTAAGGCCGCGGGCGGTTCCGGCTGAAGAGGCCGGTTGGTCACGGTACAGTTGACAGAGCCCGCGTTATCGAATTATAATATACATTCCCGAGGCAGGATAAGATATGAGAAGGGGGCAAAATGACTGAGAATACGATTACAGCTGCCATAGACCAGGACCTCAGGAAGGCGCTCAAGGAAAGAGACAGGCTGAGAATAGACACCCTCAGGATGATTAAGAGCGCCCTGAAGAACAAACAGATTGAAACCGGGGATGAGCTGGAGCGGGAGAAGGAGATAGAGGTGATATCCAGCTACGCGAGGAAATGCAAGGAATCTATATCGGAATTCCGCAGGGGAGAAAGAGAAGATCTCCTCTCCAGGGCTGAGCGGGAACTGGAGATTGTAATGGGGTACCTGCCCGAGCAGCTCAGCGAAGAAGAGATCAGGGATGAAGTCCGCAGGGCGATAGAAGATACCGGCGCTTCCTCTCCTCGGGACCTGGGAAGGATAATGGGGACCGTGATGGGCAAATTCAAGGGGAAGGTGGACGGCAGCGAGGTAAAACAGATTGCTCTGGACCTTCTGGAAGAGTAGGGAGATAGAATGGTTACCGCGATCGATATCGCGATAGGAATTATATTCGTCTGGTTTCTGATAGCGGGGGTCCGCAGGGGGCTGATAAGACAGGTCCTGGAGGTAGTGGGGATAATCGCCGCCTTTATCTGCGCCTTCTATCTTGCCCACAATCTGGCCCTGTACCTTAAGCCGAGAATAGAGATTTCGTACAATATAGCCACTGTTATATCAGCGGTTATCATATTCGCCGGTGTAATCATAGGGTTTCATTTCCTTGGCCTCGCCCTCAGAAAGTTTATCAGCATCACCCTGCTGGGCTCGTTCGACAGGGTGATGGGGGGGATCTTCGGCGGTGTAAAGGGACTGCTTCTCTGCAGCCTTCTGCTGATCATTCTTATGGCATTACCGCTGCCGGAGAATTTCCGCGACAGGCTGGAGGAGGACCCGGTGGTTGCCGTGGTAGCGCCCCTGCTTCCGGTCCTCTTTGATACGGTTTTCTCTACCACCGGTACCCGGTTCGACGATGTGATCGATTCGGGAGATGAACTGATGGAAAAAGCCAGGGATAAATCGAGGAAGCTGAAGGAGAGGGGAGATAAGATAAAGGACCGGATTACGGAAGAAGCCGGAAAGCTCTGAACATTTGATTTACCCTTCCACAGAAGATAGTAATGGCTGAAAGAATAGATAGCGAACTCTCGCATACACTGAATAAACTGGAATTCAGCGGGGTGCTGGAGATTATCTCCAGGCGGGCCGTCTCTGAAAGGGCAGCACAGGCCATATTGGATATACGCCCTCTCAGCTCCAGGGAAGAGGCGGATAACCGCCAGCGGGAGATTCTTGAACAGGTTAATTTCCGGAACCAGGGGGGAGACAGGATTCCGGTATCCGGCTGGAGAGACACCCGTGAGATACTGCAGGAGATAGTATCGGAAGGCCAGATCCTCGACGGGGAGAAACTGGTAATGGCAGCCCGTGGAGAACTCGCCGCTGATCGAGTAAGAAAGTTCATTTCCGCCAACCGCGATCTTATTCCCCTCGCTTTCAGCCATATAGCCGATATGAAGGTGAGTGCGGGGATTGCAAAGCGGATTATCTCAATATTCGACGATGATTTCCAGCTGGTTGACAGTGCCAGTGGCAGGCTGGCTGAGCTCAGAAGAAGAATAGGGAGAGAGAGGAATTCTCTCAGGAAGAAATTCGCTGAATTTGCTGAGGGTACCGGAGCTGGGCAGGGAGCGGATTTCGTGACAGTCAGGGGGGGAAGATATGTAGTGGCGGTCCAGAGAGCGGCCGGCAGGAGCTTCCGGGGTATCGTTCATCACCAGAGCGGAAGCGGCCAGTCGGTATTCATCGAGCCGCTGGAGCTTATAGAGGATAATAACCGGATGGAGTCGCTGATCCAAAAAGAGCGTAAAGAAGTCTACAGAATACTCAGGGAAATCACCGGTTCTGTCTACCAAAAAAGGAATCTGATGATTTCAAATCAGGATATTCTGTTCAGACTTGATGTCATCAACGCCCTGGCCTCATTCTCACGTGAGTTCGACTGCTCCATGCCGGAGCATTCCTCAGATGCCCGGATGGTTCTCAAGAATGCCAGGCACCCGCTCCTGGAGATGGAGCTTCGGCTGAAGAACAGGATCGAACAGCTGGTTGGGCTCAACCTGAAATGCGGGAGTGGCCTCAGGGTGGTGGTGATATCGGGTCCAAACGCCGGGGGAAAGAGTGTTGCGCTGAAGACCATCGGGATGATTGTCCTGATGGACCAATCGGGACTTCCGGTACCGGCCGATCCCGGAACGGTCATTCCGGTGTGCAGCAGGGTCCTGGTGGATATCGGGGACGATCAGTCGATCAAGAAGTCGCTTAGCACCTTTTCCTCGAGGGTAGTCAGAATAAAGAGCATCCTGGCCCGGGCCGATTCAAGGTCGGTGGTACTTATAGATGAAATCGGAGATGGGACCTCCAACGAAGAGGGAGAGGTTATAGCGGAGGCGGTACTGGAGAAACTGAGCGGAATCTCCGGAAGGATCTTTGTTACCACTCACTTCACCTCACTGAAGAGC
>WJIX01000204.1 GCA_014730075.1 bacterium
CTCAGGAACAATTATCCATACTCACTGGAGGCACCCAGAGCGGGCAGCCGGATTGGAAATATGGTTGCCGGGAGGGAAGAAAAAGAGCAGGAGAAAGAACGTCATAGAACTGACGCCGATGATTCAGAACTCCTCTTTACCCTGCAGTTCGGTGCTTTTCAGGAAGAAGAAAACGCGGAAAAACTCTTTTCTGCCATATCGGGGATATTCCCAGAGGCCAGGATTGAGAACTCGGTTACAGATGCGGGGGCCGAAATATTCAGGGTACGCTCCGGCCGGTATAGAAGAAGAAGCGCGGCCGAAAGGGATTCCCTGACCGCTATGAGAGAATATGGCTACAACAGCAGAATCTTAACCATTCATTGATATGTCTGCGAAGAACCTCACACCCCTGATGGCTCAGTATCACAAGCTCAAGAAGAAACAGAGTGACGGAATACTCTTTTTTCAGGTAGGTGATTTCTACGAAACCTTCTATGATGACGCCGAGGAAGTTTCGCGAATACTCAATATAGCACTCACTTCAAGAGACAAGAAGAACCCCGTACCTCTTGCCGGGGTTCCTATTCACGCCAAGGATGCATACATCGCGAAACTCCTGAATGCCGGCAGAAAGGTAATAATCTGCGATCAGGTAGAGGATGCCTCTCAGGCCAGGGGACTGGTAAGAAGAGAGGTGACCGATGTGATAACTCCAGGGACTACCCTCTCACCATCAACACTCCAGAACAAGCAGAAGAACTACATAGCAGCGGTTACCGAAAGTGATGAAAACAGAATGGGGCTGGCACTGCTCGACCTCTCCACGGGGGAATTCACCGCGGGGGAGGAGAGTATTGATTACATCGATAATTTACTGTCAGTTACCAATGTAAGAGAGGTGATTCATCCTGAGAACTGCAGCAGTGCCAGAGAGATGATAATAAGCGGAAAACCTTTTTGCAGCATCTCGGAGACTGCCCCCTACAGTTTCAATTATGACAAAGCGAGGGAAGCTCTTATCGATCATTTCGGCACGGAGACACTGGCCGGTTTCGGTGTTGAGGATAAAAATATGGCTGTTTCTGCCGCAGGAGCACTGCTCAGCCATGTCAAATCACTCCGAAGAGATAAGCTTGAACATATAACCGGCATAAGACTTATCAGACCGGACAACAAGCTCTTTCTGGACCGTGAGACAGTACGCAACCTCGAACTTTTTGAACCTATCAGGGGAGATTCCCCGGATGTTACCCTGATTCGGCATATAGATCATACCCTGACCGCCGGTGGCGGAAGAATGCTGAGGGAATGGCTTAAGAGCCCTTCACGTGAGATCGCCCTGATAAGAAAGAGGCTGGACGCGGTCACAGCCCTGGTCTCGGACCAGAGTATGCTAAGGGAGTTGAGGGAGTTACTGAGGAAGTTTCCCGACATGGAGAGGATAGTTTCGAGGATTTCAACCGGGAGGGTGCTGCCCAAGGAGCTCCTCCAGCTGCTCGAATCACTCAAACGCCTGCCCGGAATAACCGCAGCCGCGGATGGAACTGCAGCAGAACTTATCCAGGAGCAGAATGCCAGGCTGAGAGCCCCTGTGAAAGCGGAGGAGATAATAGAGTCAGGTATCAGAGAAGACTGTTCGCCGAATCTCCGTGATGGCGGGGTTATCAGAAAAGGGTTTGACCGGGAGCTGGATCAGCTTATCGAGAGTTCAGAGGAAGGTAAGGCCTGGATAGCCCGCCTGCAGGAAAAGGAGCGCAAGAACACCGGAATATCAACTCTCAAGGTCGGCTACAACAAGGTATTCGGTTATTATATAGAGGTATCCAGAACCCACGCGGAGAAAATACCTGAACATTATATAGAAAAACAAACTCTGGTTTCCTCCAGGAGGTATATTACCGAGGCGCTTAAGGAGAAGGAAAATTCCGTACTTTCAGCAGAGGCAAGAAGGATTGAATATGAAAAGAAGATATACCATGAGATATGCGGGGAAATCTCCCGATGTTCCGCACGGCTGCAGGAAATTGCCGAAGCTGTATCAATACTGGATCTTATCTCATCACTGGCGTATCTCGCCCTGGAGAGGGAATATGCCCGGCCCGAGATTGATGATTCGGACAGGCTGGTAATCACCGGGGGGCGCCATCCGGTGGTTGAAATCATCTCTGAAAAGCCCTTTATTCCTAATGATATCAAACTGATACCTTCAAAGAGGCAGGTCCTCATCATTACGGGGCCAAATATGGGTGGAAAATCGACCATAATACGCCAGACTGCCCTGATCTCGATCCTCGCCCATATGGGCAGTTATGTTCCCGCCTCACGAGCTGAAATAGGGGTAATGGACAGAATATTTACACGTGTCGGGTCCAGTGACAACCTCGCCAGGGGACAGAGCACCTTTCTGGTAGAGATGACTGAGACCGCTAACATCCTGCATAACTGTACTTCCCGGAGCCTGGTTCTGCTCGACGAAATAGGAAGGGGGACCAGTACGAGTGACGGGCTTTCCCTGGCCCAGGCCGTTACTGAGTTTCTGGTATCTTCTCAGAACGGCAACCCCAAGACCCTCTTCGCAACGCACTACCATCAATTAACTTCTCTTGCCTCAAGGTACCCCAGGATAAAGAATATGCGGGTAGCAACCAGGGAATGGAATGACAGGATAATATTCCTCTATAAGCTGCTTGAGGGAAAGAGCGACCAGAGTTACGGTATACATGTGGCAAAGCTGGCCGGGCTGCCTGAAGAGGTAATTGAAAGGGCCAGAGAGATACTGTCCTCAGGGGTGCACCAGAATCCGCGGGAGCTTTCAAGCCCTTCCAGGAAGAAGCAGGCTGTACTGTTCCCATCTGGAGACAGGATCAGAGAAATCCTCAGAGATACCGATCTGAACCGGATAACCCCAATTGAAGCGCTTAATATACTTGTAGAGCTTCAAAAACTTGCGGAAGAAAAATGATTTCATAAAAAATGGCTTAACTCTTGCAATGTTAACGCCCGAATAGGTAGATCCGCAACTTTCAGGTACAAAAATGTCCAAAAAACGGAAAATAGCTATCCTCGGTGGAAATGAAAAGGAACTTTCCGTAATAAGAGAGCTCCATGGAAGCAGTACTGTGTCCATTATCGGTATATATGACAGGAATGATTCCAGCCCGGGTATGATAATAGGGAGAGTAATAGGCCTTGAGACTTACTCAGATGAAAACTTCCTGGAGAGATTCAAAGAGGCTGACCTGGTAATAACTAATATGGCACGGAGGGACCTGGGTGAGGAAATAGAGATGCTGACAGAGAGCGGCACCAGGATAATAGATATTGCCGACACTTATAAATTATTGCAGAGCAACTATATAATATCAATACCTCAAGTTAAATATAACGCCGAGAGGTTGGACGAGGCGCTGAGTTTCATGAACAGGATCTCCGATACTGGAAAGCTTCTGGAGTGGATACTTCAGATTTCAGCTGATTCGGTGGGGGCCTCTCAGGGCTCGATTATGCTCTATTCAGAGAGCACAGGGGAACTTTACATAGGATACGCAACCGGATTAAGTGAAGAAGTTATAAGAGATACCCGCCTGAAGCTTGGGGAGGGAATAGCCGGAAAATCAGCCTCGATCAGGAAAGCTATTCTGACAAGGGATATCGGGGATGTGACCAGGCACGATATGGAACGTGAGAATATAATGAGCGCTGTCACAGCACCGATCATTTACCGGGACAGTCTGCTCGGGGTTCTGAATATATCGACAGACCGTGGTGAGA
>WJIX01000205.1 GCA_014730075.1 bacterium
AACTTTGTAGGGCCGCTTAGCCACAACCGTTACCGGTATGCAACCGGCCCCTCGCTACGGGGCTGACAGACATTTACCCCGGCCGGCTCCTCTCAGCCGGCTAGAAATGACACCCCCTTCTCCGGGCGCTCACCGCAGCAGCACCATCTTTCGTGTCTGAATAAATTTGCCGGTGGTGAGCCGGTAGAAATATATTCCGCTGACAGCCTGGCCGCCATTCGCAGTAATGCCATCCCAGCTCTCATGGTACACTCCGGGCTCCCTCTCCTGGTCCAGCAGCACGCGGACCAGTCGACCTGCAGCATCGTATATAATCAACCTCGCTCTCCCCGCTTCCCTGAGGCCGAAAGTGATCCTGGTAACCGGATTGAACGGATTGGGGAAGTTCTGGGCAAGATAGGTCTCAGCGGGCGCTTCAGGTGTTTCATCTCCGGTCACTTCCTCCGGCTGCAGCAGCGCATACCCGCTCTCGTTACCGTGAACGTCAACCGCCGCAATCTTGTAATAGTACCCGCTGTCATACCGCCACTGATCGTCGAAGTAGAGGGTATCACAGGGCGAAGCTATCATGTTACCCGGCCCCGGTATGAAATCACCGCTGACAGCTCGATAGATGTTGTATCCATCCAGGTCGGGCTCCGTATTTGGATCCCAGGTGATGGTCAGCCCCTCCGGAATATAACTCTGCTCCCCGGCAGCACCGAGCGGCGGACAGGGTGCGAGATTATCTACCGAATACCCGCTGTCAGGAGCGGAAGCCCAGTACACCATCGGATCATCAGTCTGAGCCACAACCTGGAAATAGTGGTATTCAGTTCCGGCGCCGGTTGAATCGCAGAGAGTGGCAACAGGGAGGCCATAGGCATCCTGATAATACAGCTCTTTTGTTTCAATAAGTTCCCAGTAATAGGCCGAGCCGCCCAGTTGTTCGACCCTGAGACTCCCGATGGGCAGCCCCGGTTCAATACCCTCCCCGGCGGCCAATACTCTCCCTCCACTTTCCATAATCAGCACAGCCGATACCGGATCCAGGGCCCGCCAGATTGAATAGTGGGTTACCCAGTCTCCGTGGAAGCTTTCATCCCTGCTGGCATTCCAGGAAAGATAGACCTGGCCGCCCTGGTCAGCGGGGATATCATTCACCGACGCGATTTCCGGAGCGGGATGAAAAAGCTGGCCGTTAGGATCGATATTGCTCGCGTATATGTCATTAACCCCTGTCCTGCCATCTTGCCAGCTTACTATTGCTCCGCCCGCATCGTTGGAAATAATCATTCCCTTTTGCTGGCTTCCCGCCATCCCGCATAATAGAATTCCACTGCTGCCCCACATTACGCTGCCAAACTCATCAACCCTCTGTACTCTTATATTTTCATTATCATTCCAGCTGACGATTGCCGAGCCGGCCCCATCCGATATGATCCTGGCCTCAGACTGCCATATCGGCTGATCGCTGAGCTGAACACCGTTGCTGGTCCAGAGCGCCGTTCCCCCTGAATTAACCCGCTGTGCATACACCTGGTACTGTCCATCACCAGCGCGGTTGTCCAGCCAGGCAATCACAGCTCCACCCGCCCCGTCGCTGTCGATATAAGAATAGAACTGCTGATCGGTTGCGGCTCCAATTGGAATTCCGTCAGCGGTCCACTGGGCGGTTCCTGCTGAATTGACCCGCTGAGCGTAAACATCCTGCTGAGAATAGCCGGCAATACGCGGATCCTGCCAGCAGATGATTGCGCCCCCTGTGCCGTCACTGTCAATTGCGGGATTCCCCTGGGTAGCCGAGGCCGTGCATATCGGTTGCCCCAGGGTGGACCACTGAATATTTCCATTTTCATCGATCCTCTGGGCATAGATATCGGTCTCAGCAACCCTGTAATCCATCCAGCAGGATATTGCTCCCCCATTGCCATCAGAAACAGTTCGGACCCATGACTGGTTTCCGGATGCGCCGCAGACCTGGACACCGTTAGCAGTCCACCAGGCATATCCTCCGGCATCGATCCTCTGAGCATAGGGATCTATATTGCCATTACGCCAGTCCTCCCAAATTATAATGGCGCCTCCCGACCCATCATTCACAACGTAGGGATAATTCTGATCAGATGCTTCTGTACAGACATAAATTCCGTCAGTAGACCACCTGGAGGTCCCATTTGACCCTATCCGCTGGGCATAGATATCGTTATTTCCGTTTCGCGAATCTGTCCAGGTGATGATCGCCCCGCCTTCGCCATCGGCACAGATCTGAAGATTACTGACATATGACGGGTCTGTGCATACTACCACGCCGTCAGCAGCCCAAATAGGCGTTCCGCTGACATTCAGACGCTGGGCATAGATATCCGCGTTGCCGTTGCGATGGTCGATCCATGCGATGATCACACCCCCAATATCGTCCCTTGCAATGACGGGGTTGTATTGTAAATACAGGTCCGTACATACTTCCACCCCGTCCTCAGTCCAGTGCGCCTGCAGCCCGGCGGTCCAGGCAAGCAGAGTAATAAGAACCAGAATTAAAATCTGTTTACAAGAAAGCCCCATAACATTTCCTCCTTGCTGGGGATAAGTGGTTCACCTGCTTACATTTAATAGCACAAATCAGGAAAATCCCGAATAACCAGCCCCCTTCTTTCCGGGACTGGCGTTACTGTAAAAACAGGCGGGAAACTCGAGGATCATATTTTCTGATTTATTTCCCCTATCTGTTTTCTCGCTATTTTGAGTAATTATACCATAACTAGTTATAAAATTACAGAAATGTCTGTCATTAATCCGGGAATAGAAAGATAGATCATGACCCATCTCCTGCGTGAAGTCGGCTGAGCCGCCTCCGATAATGGCGGCAGTGTAACTCTCAGAGTGGTACAGAAACTGGGGGCAGGTCAACACGGCTCTCTAAACGGTCATTGATTCAGATCCCCTCTTTGAACCAATGGGATCTTATGAAGATATCCTCCATTTTCAACTAAATCGTCTCGTATTCTCTGATATGCTCTGTCTCCCTCACCCAAATCTCCACATAAAGCTTTATTCGATGGCGGTATTGTTCCTGGCTTCAATGACCTTCCTATTTCTCCTTCTTCAGGTCTATATTCCAGGAAAAAAGGATACCCTACCTCAACCCCTATCACAACTGGGACCCAGACATTGTATTCCACGTCTTTTAGATTAAGCAACTTTAAGAATCTGACAACACCTTGAATGTAGGTATCCCTTTTTACACTATTGAAAAAGTCCATATCTGCTCTATTGTATAGCTCTTCAAAACTCATGGTATCCAAATCCAGATTCTGGTAGAGAGTTCCTGGCAGGCAACTTACAGCATCAATCAATCTTTGCTGTGTTTTCTTTATGGACTCTTTCAACTGTTCCGGGGTATATGACAAATTGCCGTCCAGGCTTAAAGTATCAAGGCTGGATGGTCTCAACTTATTCCCCGGGCTGTCCGCTTCTGTGCCTTCTGCTTCTACGAAAAAGAGGAATGTTATCGAAATCACCCCGCAGGCTAATAATTTATATACTGCGCTCATGGTAATGATACTCTTTTAAATGATTATCAGTTTCACCTATAAATAAATATAACAAAACGGCCTCCCATTCTGCCACAGCTAATCATAAACATTTAGCCTGTACTTTTATAAGTGAATAATGTGCTCCATTGATAAGCAGCCGGCCAGTTCAATTGCTTGTAATTCTGCCTTAAGTTCTGGATGAGGTAGAGTTCTGGTACTATTTTGAGGATCAACGACTAAATACTTGGAGGGGACGTGTCGAAATACCGAGAGTTCGATACTTTATTGAAGAAATCGATAATTGAAACGGCGCAGCTATCTATCATTTTTCTTCGAGTTTCAACTAGTTTATGATCGAAATGTAACAGGTTGCTATCTTTATGAAAGTATCTGAACTCATTTGCTGCCCTGGGCATCGACCTCAGGGCCGATGAATACCCATCGTCCCAGAACTGAAATCCTAACCCCCACCTTCTTCGGAATTATCGAGGTGCTTCTTACCTTGAGAATTCCGGCCTTAAGAGATAGTGCCTATTCAATATTTACGCGCCTGCGCTCATAAGTGGGATTCTCAGGATATTTCGTTGTCAGTAAGCAATATGCTGATACTAGCCTTGCGGGATGAATGTTTTATTACATTCGACGCATGTAGCTTCAGCAGGTCAGGCATCACCTTTTCGCATTCCCTCTTGTTATTTCCCAGAATAAGCGCGGGCTGATTATATAAACATCTTTATACTTCTTCAATGATAATAGGTCTTTGTCCCCGGTAATTATGTAAGATGAGCCGGAAACTTCCTCAACTCCCAGGACCGGCAGATCCGATTCATCTTCAAATACTCCATTTTCAACAGCAACAGGCCTCCTGATCACTGTGCTGTCCCTGATATAAGATTCTATTTCTTCAACCACCGATGCCGGGACTTTGATCTTGCTGAGAAGATTTCTCTTTACTTCATCTATGATCTCCTCACACAGAATGATCTGATGACTCTCGAGGCAGAATTCAAAAAGAGCATGACAGAGGCCGCGAACCGCAA